>JAHIFQ010000008.1 GCA_018900835.1 Patescibacteria group bacterium | reverse complement strand
TCCCTGAAAGAATGGTTTTCTATCTGTTGCTTTTTGATTTATCAAAGCATCCAACCCAATACTTATGGTATTTGCAAAACAAACACCATTTGCTATTCCTAAATCAATCTGCCTAGTATGCCCATCTTTAATGACACTAAGTGCTTCTTCTGTCTCCCAAGGAATACCTAATGTTGAAGCAACATCATTGCCAGTGCCAGCAGGGATAACGCCAACTACGATAGAAGGATCACTAAGATCCAACCCGTTTATGGCGCAATTCAAACTTCCATCGCCACCGCGCACAACAATAGTGTTGCATCCGTTCTTTTGGGCTTCTCTTGCAAGATTACTGATATTGTTTTCTCCTTCTGCTTCGGAAAAAACAATTGTAACTCTCCCAAAAAACCCTCTAATCTGCTTAATCAGCTTATCTTGTTGCTTCAGATTCAGCCAATTCCCTGCCATCGGATTTATAATGAACATCATCTTCCCTGTCTCCATTTTTCTCACCTCCTTGTAAAAGGACTTTTAGAACATATTTTTAACTTACTCTTTTTAATGCAAAAATGCAATAAAACCGGAGAACACATCATTCGTGCTCTCCGGGACCAGCGTGCTCTCCGGGACCAGATTAGAACCTCCACCTAAACAAAAAAACGCCTTTTGGCGTTTTTTTGTTTTTGCGGGGACGACCGGACTCGAACCGGCAACCTCATCCGTGACAGGGATGCGATCTAACCAATTGATCTACGCCCCCAAATTCGTTTTTATGCCGGTGGAGGGGTTCGAACCCCCGACACAAGGATTATGATTCCTCTGCTCTAGCCGCTGAGCTACACCGGCAATAAATAATGTAATTAATTTACGCCCTCTTGTGTCTTTAACAGAGTGAAAAACTATACTCTAAAAATGAAGTCCTTCGTCGTTTTCTCTCCTCAGGACATAACAAAAAATAAATTCGCTAAAGCTCATTAACTTTTTCTAATGTCGCGGGGACCCGAATTGCACGGGTGTCTGGGGCTTCTATTATACTTCTTGTTTCCAAGAAGAATGGACTATACCATCTCCGCGCATAAAACATTATGTGTGGAGTTCCCATTATAGTCTCTGAACCTTTTCAGCACATAGATTATGTGCTGGACTTGGCTGCTGATTGCCAAATCTTCTTTTTTTTCAAACAATCGCGCCTATCCTTTCGAATTACGCTGTTGTAAAAGAAGCTCTAATGGTTTTCCAGCAATTTAGGGAATTTTCCACAGAACATTACTGTCCTGGGTCACACTTTGAGTATGAGACCCCCGAGATACTACTTCTCTACCCCGCTATAAGAACCTGCTCACTTCGCTCGCAGAACCTTGAAATTTTATGAAATCAAATAAATTAAAAATTATAAGAACCTGCTCACTTCGCTCGCAGAACCTTGAAATTAAGGTTCTCATATAAATTAATAATGTGTCTTAATTATAAAATACTTCCTTGTAGAGGCATAGTACCTTAAATAAAACAAAAAATCAACTTATGACAATTAAATAATTGAAAATTTAAACATCCGTTTCCCCCATCTCTTTTAGCGCCTTGCCATAAATACCAACCAATTCTTTTGCCCTGTCTTGGGTTAATATGGTCTTGGGATTATCAAGCATCTTTTCCAACACTTTTTTTGCTTCCATAATTTCATCAAAATTAGAAATTGATTCAGATGACAATTCTTTCCCGTATTTCGCCATCATTTTAACAAATATTTTATCCGCATCAATCAATGCCAACTTATAATTCAACTCTCCCTTGCTTTCAAGTCGGTCCGAGACCCTTTCCCAATCAGTTCTCTCAACCCTGCCATGTCTTAAATTCTCTGTTTCTAATGATTCTATCGCCTGTTCTTCTTTTTCTTTCTCTTTCTCTTTTTCTTCAAAAGGAAATTCCTCTTTCTGTTCTTGACGCGCTTGTTTTAGTATTCTTCTCTTCCCCTTGACTGCGCCTGGACCATAATTTTTCCTCCAATATCTATAGTCATCCCAATCATTAAGATATAAACTGCGGAGATAGCTTGTGGTAAATAAAAAATATACAATCGCAACAAAGAGCAAAATTGAAAAAACAATCGCCAAAATTTTAATGGGCAAAAACGCTCTTTGTATCTCCGGAGAAACAATTATATTAAAGATATTTTCAGGTAATTCCATTTTCAAAATAATTAGCTGCGCTAAAAAGCAAATCCTCTTCAAAGTGCGGGGCAATTAGTTGAAGCCCGATTGGCAAACCGCTTGATTCTCCCGCTGGGACTGATATTGCCGGAAGCCCTGCCAAATTAGCGGGAACAGTCAATAAATCTGCTAAATACATTGACAACGGGTCGTCTAATCGCTCTCCGAGTTTGAACGGAAGGGTCGGTAAAGTGGGTGTAAGAATTAAATCTACTTTACCAAACGCTTTCTTAAAATCTTCTACGATTTTAGTCCTTACTTTCTGGGCGCGCAAGTAATAAGCGTCATAATAGCCAGAGGACAAAACGAAAGCGCCTAATATTATTCTTCTTTTTACCTCATTCCCAAAATATTTAGCTCTTGTGTTCATATATGTATCCAATAATTCATCTCCTTGTTCTGATGCTCCGTATCTTATGCCGTCATAACGCGCCAAATTACTGGAAACCTCTGCTGGCGTAATAATATAATAGCATGACACGCCATAGCCAACATGTGGTAAGCTTAATGTTTCAAATTTGATTCCACTCTCCTTTAATCTTTGGATTGAAACCTCTAAAACATCTCTCACTTCTTTTTGAATCCCTTTGCCAAAGCATTCTTTTGGCAAACCAATCACCAAATCCTTAATCGGTTTTTCAATAGCCCCATATTCCCTGCCCATTTCGCAGCTCGTTGAATCCATTTTATCCCTGCCTTTTATTATATCAAATAAAATCTTGGCGTCCTCTACATTTTTAGCCAATACGCCTATCTGGTCCAGAGATGAAGCCATAGCTATCAATCCGTATCTAGAGACCGCCCCATAGGTCGGTTTCATTCCAACTATCCCACAAAAAGAAGCTGGTTGTCGTACCGAGCCGGCAGTGTCAGAACCAAGCGCTCCAGCGCACATATCCGCAGTTACTGCAGCAGCTGAACCAGAAGAAGAGCCGCCTGGCGTATATTCCAAATTATTGGGATTTTTAGTCACACCATAAGCAGAATATTCTCCAGAAGAGCCCATAGCAAATTCGTCCATATTTGTTTTGCCAATAATAATCGCTCCTGCCTCTTTGAGTTTCTTCACAACAGTCGCATCATAAGGGGCGATATAATTATCTAAAATCTTGGACCCAGCAGTGGAACGATTCCCTTTCACCAAAATATTGTCCTTAATTGCCAAAGCAACTCCAGCTAAAGGCAACAATTTGCTTTTGGCGGAAATCATTATATCAATTTCTTTTGCTTGCTCTTTTGCTTCTTTCTCAAAAACAGAAATAAAGGCGTTGATGGTTTTGTCTTTCTTTGAAATATTGCCCAGATAGCCATCAATTATTTCTTTACAAGAGAACTCTTTGCTTTCCAGCCCTCGTATAATTTTTTTAATGGTTAGGGATGATAAATCCATGATTAAAATATCGGCTTTACTTTTATAGCCCTTCCTTTTTTATAAGGAGCTGCATTGACAAGTTCATCAACAAGCTCATCACTTGATGATTTTACTTCATCAATCCTGGTAATATTTTTCAAATTAACAGAATGGCTCATCGCGCTCACATCTTCAATATCAACTTCTTTGAGCTTATCAATATAATCCAAAATAGCTGAAATGTCTTTTTGAAATCCTTTCAGTTCTTTTTCTGTAAAACTTATTCTCGCTAATTCTGCAATATGTTTAACTTGTTTGAGGTCAATCATAATCAACTAAACAATAAGAATTAAACATGTCTATTTGCTAACTTGCTCGCTTGCTTACTTGCTTAAATGATTAATTCAACTTTACTGGTGCGGTGGCTCAAATTCTTCTTTTTCAGATAAAACATCTTCTAACTGGTCAAGATTTTCCAATACCATGCCAGCGCCCCTCACCACTGCAGTTAAAGGGTCTTCAATAATTTTAGTCGGAATTTTAGTTTCTTTGGAAATTAATTCGGCTAACCCCCTTAACATAGACCCGCCTCCTGCCAAGAAAATTCCCCGAGCCATAACATCAGCCACTAATTCCGGTGGAGTCGCCTCTATCGTGTCTTTAATAGCGCTCACGATTTGCTTTATTGATTTCTGAAGAGCAATCCTGATGCTCTCTTCGCCCACTATCACCTCTTCCGGCAACCCAGTAATCAAATTCCTCCCACGAATCGGCATCTCTATTTTGCCGTTTTTACTGGATTTAATTTCTTTACTGGAATAAGCCGAGCCAACTTTGATTTTTACTTTTTCCGCAGTACGAGAACCAATTAATAAGTGATATTCTTCTTGGCTGAAATCAATAATATCCTGGTCAAGTTTGTCGCCCGCAATCTTCAAGCTTTGGGCAAGGACAATCCCGCCGAGAGATATCACCGCAATATCGGTCGTTCCACCCCCTATATCAACAATGAAATTCCCGCCCGGCTCCTGAATCGGCAAACGCGCTCCTATCGCAGCTGCGATTGGTTGCTCTATTAAATAAACCTTTCTAGCACCAGCATTCTTAGTAGCATCTCGAACCGATTTTTTCTCCACCTCGGTGAGCCCGCAAGGAATACCAACAATCACTCTTGGTCTTGGAAAAACAACCCGATTTTTATAAGCGCCTTCTATAAAATATTTAAGCATTTGTTCGGCTATTTCAAAATCCGAAATTACGCCTTTAACCAATGGTCTGCTGGCGACAATATGGGTCGGGGTTCTGCCTACCATTCTCTTGGCTTCCTGACCAATTGCTAAAACTTGCCCTGTTTTTTGGTTAATCGCTACTACAGACGGCTCTGTAATGACAATCCCCTCTCCTTTCACATAAGCAAGAGTTGTGGCTGTGCCCAAGTCAATGGCAATATCTTTCTTTAAATTAGAAAAAGGATTAAACATAATTGAAAATCAAAAGTTACAGTTAAAAATTCAAGATTATAATTCCTTAATTTTAACAAACTTGACTTGTTTTTTGCTTCTTTCTTTAACTTCAACACTGTCTTTTTCCAACGTCTTCGCGCTTATGACAATTCTCAATGGGATGCCTATCAAGTCCGACTCAATCAATTTTTGCCCAGGCCCAACATCCATTCTGTCATCGTATAATACTTCAACCTTGGTCTTTTGTAAATGGTCATAAATCCTGTCTGCCTGCTCCTTGATTTTCTTATCCTTAAGGTCTATTGGCACTAAATGAACCGCATAAGGAGCAACTTCTTTGGGCCAGATAATTCCATTGTCGTCATGGTTTGCCTCAACAATCGTTGCTATAAGCCGCCCAACTCCAATGCCATAGGAGGCCATAATAACTAATTTCTTTTTTCCATCCTTGTCTATAAAAGACAGGTCAAATGGTTCAGAATATTTTGTGCCCAATGGGAAAATATTGCCGACTTCTACGCCTCTTGATTGCTTCAGTATTGCCCCGCACTTCGGACATTTATCGCCCTCTTTATTTTTTGCGATTTCCTTATTCTGGGCGAAATCACTTTTTGGACAATAAATAATCGTATCTTCGCCAACTGGCGAAAGCGCCTGAAATTCATGAGTAAAAGAACTCGTGAACCCTTCTCCGGATGCCTCCACCATTTTTACTGACAACCCGCACCTCTTAAAAATCTTTAAATAACTTTTTGCCACTTTGAGATAATAATTCTGAAAATCTTTTTCATCAGCGTGGAAACTGTATAAATCCTTCATCGCAAATTCTCTTGTGCGAAGAAGCCCTCCGTTAAACCTTATCTCATTCCTAAATTTGGTCTGAATTTGAAACAAATAAAAAGGCAAATCCTTGTATGATGATATTCTATCTTTGGCAATTTTCGCCATTATCTCTTCGTGGGTTGAGCCAAGGGCAAATTCTTTGTTATGGCTGTCTTTAAGCTTAAAAAGCGGTGGCGACATTTTATCCCACCTACCTGTCTTCTGCCAAATTGCTTTTGGATGCATCATTGGCAGAAAAACTTCCTGCGCTCCAATCTCGAGCATCTCTTCCCTGATAATTTGAGCGACTTTTTGGTGGACCGTCCAACCCAAAGGCAAAAAACTATAAATACCTGAACCAAGCTGGTCTATAAAGTCGCCACGATATAAATACTGATGGCTTATAGCATCTATATCCTTAGGAACATCTTTTTTGCTTTTGTAAAATAATTTGGATTGTCTCATTTTATTAATATATCTTTAAATTGTATTATGTCTTTAATGGTAATTATAAGGAATAGCGCTAATAGAAAAAACATTCCAAAAGCATTTACTGCCCGCTCGACTCTTGCGGGCGCTCTCTTTTTGAAAATGGCTTCATAAATCACGAATACCAACCTTCCGCCATCAGCAGCCGGAATCGGCAAAATATTTATCACTGCCAAACCAAGAGAAATGGCTGCTATAAAATAGAATAATTGCCAGACCCCGCCAGCCATACTTAATTTGGTAAATGCCAAAATGCCTACTGGGCCTGAAAATGAAGTAGAAAGCGGCCTTATATCACCCTCAACTATAGAAATTTTTATTAAATGTCCAAGCGCGCTGAATGTAAAATGTCCAAGATTCAGCGTATGCAACACTCCTGAAAATGCCTTATTGGGAATACCTTGGTATGAAAGACGACTCACATCTCCTAACATCACTCCGATAGCTCCGCTATTCTCTGGAGGGTCAATTCTCGGCACGAGTTTGACTATTTTTTCTTCGTTTGGATTATGGGCGTTTGCGAGATAAAGCGTAATTTCTTCTCCTCTATTTTGGTCAATAAAATTAATAAGTTCATCTGAATTAGAAAAATACTCTTCATTTCCTGCAATAACCACATCAAATTCATTTATGCCTGCTTCTTGGGCTGGCGAACCGTCTAAGACCTCTGAAATCATTGGATAATCATTTTGCTGACCAAAAGGAAATTGATAATCAAAGAATTGGCTCTGAAATGTTTGAAAATTATGAAATCCTAAAAGGAAATAAAAGAAAATAATTGCAACAAACAAATTAGCTCCGATACCAGCTAAAAGTATTCCTGCCTTGATTTTTGGCGACTTAGAGCAAAAACTATCAGAATCCTTCAGCGTTTCCTTCTCGGAATTTTCTCCATATATCTTTACAAATCCACCAAAAGGGATCCAATTAATAGAGTATGTGACGCCCCTTATCTTCTTGCCCCAAATTCTTGGAGGATAGCCGATTCCGAATTCATCAATCCTAACTCCTGATTTTCTAGCAACTATAAAATGCCCAAATTCGTGAGCAAGAATTACAAAGCTGAAAATAAGAAGAAAAACAATTATGACTAATAACATATATTATTCTAATATCTCTTTCTTTTTATGTTCCCTAATCTCTTCTATTTTTTTATGGTATTCATCTATTACTTCCTGAAGCTCATCCTTTGCCTTGAATTTGTCATCTTCTGAAATCTCTTTTTGATTGAATTTATTTTGGATTTCTTTCCAAGCATCATCCCGCCACCTTCTTAATGTCTGATATGATTCCTCTGCTTTCTGGGAAATTTGCTGAATAAGTTTTTCGCGAAACTCTCCGGTGAGTGGTGGTAAACTAATCCTGATAGCCCTTCCGTCAACCACAGGAGAAGTGCCCAAGTCCGCCTGCTGGAGCGCTTTTTCAATAGCCCCCAAATATTCATTGGTCCATGGCTGAATCAAAATCTGCCTTGGCTCTGGGCAAGAAATGCTCGCCAATTGCTTAATCGGCAATTTAGACCCAAAGCAATCAACCACTATATCTTCAACCAAAACCGGACTAGCAGTGCCAGAACGAACTTGCTGCATTTCTCTCTTAAAAAAATCCACCAGTTTATCAAGCTCTTTTTTAACATTTTCAATAATTTGTTTATACATATTTTTAATCTAATAAATTAAGTGTTTTCGTGTGGATGGTGTAGATGTCAAACATCTACACAGATTTAATAAATTGCTCTAATTCCTCTTTTATTAATAATCTCCTTATATCAGAATTTGCCACCAGAGCCAGAGACGGCTTAATAGAAGATCCTATATACTCTATTTTCTTGCCCATAGATCTAACTTTTTCTATGGCAGGTAAAAGATCAGTATCAGAAGTAATGAGAATAGCTGTGTCATAAGTATTTTCATAAGCTCCAATCAATAAATCAACTGCCATTAAAACATCAACGCCTTTCTCATGATAAACATCTGTTTTCAACATATGCCCCATGCCCATTTCAAAACCTTGTTTCTTGAGTCGGCCTATCAGAATTCTCTGATTTCTCCATAGCTTATAACTCTTTGGATTATTGCTCTCCGTGCGAATCGCTCCGATATAATAGCTCTTACGCACTAATTCTCTTTTCCCTGTCAAAAATTGACTAAACCGCCCATAATCAAAATTCAACAAATTCTTCAATTCTAACTCTTTCAAGCGATGATAAAAATTACTGCCATCAATAATAAGGAAAATCCTTTCGTTCATAAAACAAACCCTCCGAGATCAAAAGATGTCGGAGGGGGGGTTAATGTATTAAGTTTAGCAAATTCAAAAACCTTGTCAAGTCCTTTTCTTATTTTCTCAATGCTTTGTTTATGCATAGTTATTAATGATTGATTATTAATTATTGATTGCTCGTCCGCCTGAGGCGGGTTGATTATTATATTTTCATAAGCAGGACTTCCATTGCTAATCTTGGATTCGTGTTAGTGGTTTTAATAACAAATCCTATTTTTTCAATAAGCCCGATAATGCTTCTTATCTTTGTCTTTGAATAATTGCATTTGGCAGGCATAAAAATGTTTTTTTCTTTCCCCAAGCTCTCTAATAAAAGCTCTCTGAAAAAACTTAGCCATATATCCAGCGCAAAATACATTTCTTTAGTGTCTTTAGAAAGCGCCTCGGCATACTTGAAGCGGGAACTCAACGGCGCGCTTAAAAGCTTCACAATATCAGTTATCCGCTTTTTTTGCAGTTCAGCTGTTTCTGGATTTTTGTAATACTCCATCGCCAACCCTGGCCTGCCAAACGATAACCAAGAAATTTCTTTAGCCAACTTCGCAGAAGCATTATTCTTTATAAGCGATTCTTCTATGCGCTTCTGCTGGAGCAAATCAAATCTTATTAACTGGCATCTTGAAACAATTGTTTGTAAAAGCTTGTCTGGCTGTTCTGCGATTAAAATTATCACTGTCTTGCCTTTCGGTTCTTCTAATATTTTTAAAAGCGCTCCCTGCGCATCATAAGTCATTGCGTCTGAATCATCTATAATCGCCACTTTATAACCTGCGTATGCAGATGAAAGAGATAGCCCTAATTTTAACTGAAAAATTCTCTCAACCCGTATCGCCAAATTCTTGCCTTCATCTTCTGCCTCGCTGTTTTCTGGCGGTTCTGGTTTCAAAAAAAATAAACTGGAAGGAATACCATTTTCAAATCTTTCACAACTCTCACATTTTCCGCACGGCTCAATATTAGGATTACGGCAATTTAATAACTTAATAAATTCCATCGCAATAGTCCTTTTCCCTATATTCAAAGGCCCATAAAATAAATAGGCATGAGCCACCCTATCGTTTTGAATACATCTACTTAAAAATTCCCATTGTTTATTGTGCCCTATTATCATAAAAACTATTTTTTGCTCATTATGCTCCGCTTATAAACATCAAGATTCTCTAATACTACCCCTGTTCCCTTTGCCACACAAAAGAAAGCCTCATCTGCCAAAAAACAAGGCACGCCTGTTGCTTTGGCTATTAATTGGTCAAGATTTCTTAACAGTCCTCCTCCTCCGGAAAGCACCATGCCTTTATCCATAATATCAGAAGCCAGTTCGGGCGGAGTGTCGCGTAAAACTGATTTGATTGCCAAAATTATTTCTTCTAAAACATCTTGAATTGCTTCACTCACTTCGTTTGAAGAAACCTTGATGCTCCTTGGCAGTCCTGAAACCAAATCTCTGCCCCTGATTTCTATAAATCTCTCTTTTTCTTCTGGCACTGCTGTCCCAACTTTTATTTTTACATCTTCTGCTGTCTGTTCTCCAACTGCCAGATTATGCTTCTTTTTAATATATTCGCTTACTGCAACATTCATTTTGTCCCCAGCCATCCTAATAGAATTAAATGTCACAATCCCGCCCAAAGATATCACCGCTACTTCGGTCGTTCCTCCGCCTATATCAACAATCATATGACCAGAACAGGTATGAATCGGAATTCCTGCTCCTATGGCTGCCAGAATCGGCTCTTTGGCAATATAAGCGTTTTTAGCTCCTGCTAAAACAGCGGCCTCAATCACTGCCCTCTTTTCAGTTGAAGTGATTCCTGCTGGCACAGATATTATTAGGTCTGGTTTTATGAACTGGTATTTGGGCTTAACTTTCGTAATAAAATATTTCAACATTGCTTCGGTTATCCGGAAATCAGCAATAACCCCATCTTTAAGCGGACGAAAAACTGTTATATTTTCTGGAGTTCTCCCTGTCATTTCCTTTGCCGCTTGGCCAACAGCTAAAATTTTATTCTCACTCACATCAACTGCGACAACAGATGGCTCTGTCAAAACAACCCCTTTCTTTGGGATAAATACTAATGAATTACAAGTTCCTAAATCAATTCCAATTTTTCGTATAAACATGTAAACTAATTTTTAATTTTGAATTCTGAATCAATTTCCAATTACTTAATTTTGAATTAAAAGTTCAATCATTCAAAATTTAATCAAAATTCAAAATTGGAAATTAAAAATTAAACTAACTTTGCACTCTTCTAATGTCTGCGCCTAACTTCTGCAATCTTTCCTCAATTCTTTCATACCCTCTATCTATCTGATAGATATTATTTATAACTGTTTCTCCTTTTGCAAGCAATGCTCCGACTATCAATGACGCTCCTCCTCTCAAATCAGGCGAATCAACAGTCACGCCCCGAAGGGTCGTGGGTCCATTAATAATAGCCCGATGCGGGTCAGCAAAAATTATCTGCGCCCCCATTTTATTCAGTTCATTTAAATACCTTAATCTACCATCATATAAAGGGTCGTGCAGTAAGGTTGTTCCCTCGGCCTGTGTTGCCAAAACACCGAACAATGGCAAAAGGTCTGTTGGTATGCCGGGGAAAGGCATTGCCTGAACTTTTTCCATTCTAAAACTTGCCCATTGTTTTACCCTAACCTTATCTTTACCAATAATCTCTATTGGCAAGCCAAAGTCCCTTAATCGCTTTAATGGGAATTCCAAGTATGAAATCTCTACATTTTTAACAATAATATCACTCCTTGTGGCTGCTGCCATTAAAATAAAGGTTCCCGCCTCTATCGGGTCGTTTAAAATTTTATGCTTTGCCCCTGAAAGCTTCTTTCTACCAACAACTGAAAAATTATGAGAACCAAACGCCTTAATCTTCGCGCCCATTTTATTTAAAAACTTGACCAATTCCTGTGTGCTATAATCACAATCCGCTGCTTTGATTATGGTTTTCTTTGGAAGAGCGCTGGCAAAAAGAAGCGCATTTTCAGTGGCTGTTACGCTAAACTCGTTGAGGATTATCTCATCCGCCGACTTATTTTTAATTTCTAAACGGAAATATTCTGCCTGTTCTGTCACTTCTTCCCCTATGTCTACGCCTAATTGGGAAAAAGCATCTAAGTGGGTTGAAATTGGTCTTGCTCCAATAACACAACCCCCGGGCTGGGCGAATCTTATTGTTTTGCATCGAGCCAACAAGGGTCCTAAAAGCAAAACAGAACCCCTTAATTTAGAAACCAATTTTTGATTAATTTTTTTCGCGTCCAATGGGGATTTCTGTGTAATGCGCAGTGTCCTCTTTTTAATCCATTCTACTTCTTTGCCTAAACTCTTGATTATCTCTATTAAACAAAAAACATCCTCAATCAAAGGGATATTATCTATAATACACTCTTCATTGGTGAGCAGGGTGGCAGCCAAAATAGGAAAACAGGCGTTTTTGGCGCCCCTCGCTTCTATCGTTCCTTTCAACCGTTTTCCGCCGTTGATTATGAATTGCTCTGCCATGGATATTTTTATCTTACCCTCAAAACAAAAAATTAGCAAGTTGGGAATGGTTATGTTAGAATAGACATTAATCAACGCCTGCTTGTATTTATACTAATAAACACTCATAAAAATGACTAAGCGCTTTAAAAAAATCTTATTTCTATCAATCTGCGCACTGTTTATCATAATCACGCCGATTGTCATTTTATACGCTTCTGGGTATCGTTTTGATTTTGATAATATAAGGATTGTCCAAACAGGCGGACTTTTCTTTAAAATTTCACCACCCGGAGTTATGGTATATATTGATGACAAACCGTATAAAAAAACAAGTTTCTTTTTTGACACAGTGCTGATGGCTGGACTTTTGCCAAAAAACTACAAAATTTCAATCCAAAAAAGCGATTATTATTCTTGGGAAAAAGAGCTTAGCGTAGGGGAAAAAATAGTTACAGAAGCAAAAAATATCGTTCTTTTTCCAAAGAATCCTTTATTTAATCTTGCATTAAAAGATATCAAAGCCCTTTCCCCTGCGCCAGACGAGAAAAAAGCGATTATAGAAATTATGACTGATAATGGGTGGTCACTCTCTTCTTTTGATTTCCAAAATCAAGAACAAAAGCAAATACTGGCTGAAAACGACTTACAAATCCTTGAATCAGGCAATGGTTCGCTAACAACCAAAAAAATTTCTGGCGCAAAACCAACAAATATTATCTGGTCAAGCGATTCTAAGAAGATTTTAGTTGAACTTGATAAAAAAGGAGAAAAACAATATTTAACAGCAGAACCATCTCCTGATAAAGGGCTCTTTGTAATTGATGTAGATAAGAAAATTAAAAATATCAGCTTTAACCCCAATAATTCCGAAGAGATATTTTTTATTTCATATGCCCCGACAGCCACCTCAACAAAAACCAGTAGCGCCACTAATGCTATCAGTCCCCTGTTCTCGATTTTTATTATCAGGGGCAATGGGGAGGAAACTGTGCTTGATTTTTCAGACCCATCATTAAAACAGAATGTTTTGGCTTATGCGATTATTAATAATTATATCATCTGGCTAAGCGAATCAGGCGTTATTTATAAAGGAACAATTAATAGGGACAAAATATCGCTTACAGAGATATTAAATGTAAAACCAATAACTATAAAGCCAACTGCTAATTACCAGATTTTGTCCAATAGCTTGTCAGATATTTTCCTAAAAGAGGATGAGGGGCTTTATCATCTCGACCATGAAAAACGCATTTTGGAAAAAATTTTTGATTCAGCAAAACAAATTAGTTTTTCCGAAGATATGAAAAAAATCGCTATTAATACTGGCAACCAAATATGGCTCTATTATCTTGAGGAAGAAAAAAGCCAACCACAAAGAGCCAAAGAGGAAAAAATATTGCTTTATAGCTCTTCACAAGAAATCACAAACTTAAATTGGCTGAACAACCATTATTTGATATTCCGCATCAATGAATCAGTGAAGATTACGGAAATTGACAATCGCCAGAAGCCGAACTTAATTGAGTTGACAGCTTTTCCGAACCCAACAATATTCTGGCTCTCAAACAAGCTCTTTATTTTAAGCAATAATAACCTCTTTTCAAGCGACAATATTATAAAGTAAAAAATATCCAAAAACCGCCTAAATGACGGTTTTGTGGTTTTGTTTTTATTATATTTTATCTCTTTGACCATTGTGGTCCGCGCCTTGCTCTCTTTAAACCAAATTTCTTTCTTTCACGCATTCTTGGGTCGCGGGTCAAAAATCCCGCTTTTTTGAGTCGTTTCCTGAAATCAGGATTAAACTTTATGAGCGCCCGGGAAATGCCGTGTCTCACTGCTTCTGATTGCGCGCTAATCCCCCCTCCAGAAACCTTAATAGAAATATTAAACTTATCTAAGCAGTTCATCATCTCAAGAGCTGATAAAACATTCCTTTGCGATTCCGAACTTCGAAAATATTCTTTAAAGTCCTTTCCATTAACCAAAAACTCTATCTTGTCTTTTGCTGTAAAAAGACGCGCTCTGGCAACAGCGGTTTTTCTTCTGCCAACTGCCTCAATGTATCTTTCTGCTGCTATATTCTTCTTGACCGGCAATTCTAAAACAGCTGTCTTGATTTCTTTTTTCAACGCTTTTTTGGGCGCCTTTTGCTTAACCAACACCTTGGTTGCTGGCATTGTTTTTTTCGCTGTTTTCTTGACTGTTGCTTTTATTTTCTCTGGCATAATGTTAATAACTATTTATTACAACTCTACTTTCAGCCGTTTTATCTGCTGGTCTCTTAGTTTATTCTTCGGAAGCATTCCAAGCACTGCCCTCCTCATTACTTGAGCTGGGTCTTGAGAAAAAATCCTTGATAAAGGAATTTCTTTCAACCCACCCGGGTACCCAGAGTATCGGTAATAATTTTTCTTCTCCAATTTCTTTCCTGTGAATTTCACTTTTCCAAAATTAGTGATTACAACAAAATCGCCAATATCTTTATTTGGAACAAAATCTTCCTTATGTTTACCGCGCAACAGCGCGACCACCTGTGTTGCCACTCTCCCCAATGGCCTTCCTGCTGCGTCAATTGTATGTGTCTGCCTTTCCATAATCAACGATAAATATTAGTGATTAATAATTATTGATTAATAATTTCTGCTATTTTCGGGTTTCAGTTTTTGGATTTTGGGTTTTGGGTTTTGGCTTTTCTATCAGCTCTATTATTGCCATTCTCGCGCTATCGCTTTTCCTTGGTCCTGTCTTGATAACCCTTGTATAGCCCCCTTGCTGATTTTTGTAAAGAGGCGCTATTTCGTTTACTAACTTTTTCACTATCAGCGGGGCAAATAATTTCGCCAATTCCCTTCTCGCTGCCAAATCTCCTTTTCCAGCTTTAGTTATTTTTTTCTCAATAAAAGAAGATAGCTCTTTTGCTTTCGCTTCTGTTGTTTCAATTTTTCCTTTCAAAATCAAAGACGAAGCTAATGTCTTCAAAAGCGCTTTTCTCGGACCTGCTTTCCTATGGAATTTTCTGCCTTTAATTCTTTTCTGCATATATTATTTTACTATTACATTTCTATCCCTAATTTCTTAAAGGCCTTCTTGATTTCTTGTAAACCCTTTGGACCAAGACCTTCTATTTTTAAAATATCTATTTCTTTTTTACGCGCTAATCCTGAAATATTTTTAATATGCGCATTATCCAAAGCGTTTATTGTGCGAACAGAAAACTTCAATTCCTCAAAACTCTTAACTTCTTTAGCTTCTTTCGCTTTCTTGTCCTTTTTGGCTTTTTTGACTTCCTTGCCTTTCTTGCTACCGTCCTTATCGCTCGGCTTTTTCGCAGATGGCTTCTCTTTTATAAGATTACTCTTCTCGTCAAAAATTAAAGTAAAGTGATTTATTAAAATCTCTGTTGCTTTCATTAGGGCCTCTTCCGGACTCATTGTTCCATCTGTTTCTATCTCTAAGCTCAAGCGCTCAAAATCAGTTCTGTCTCCGACCCTAATATTATCAACTTTATAACTCACTCTTTGTATCGGTGTATAAATAGCATCCAAACTTATCTGCCCTATTTCTAATTTTTCCTTATCACGGGTCTCCCTCGGCTCATAACCAATCCCTTTTTGAACGAGGATGTCCATTTCAAAAACCGCTTTTTTATTCGTAAGAGTGGCAATGTGCAAATCCTTATTAACTAATTCTAATTGAGACGGTAATTTTAAATCTTTTCCAAAAACCTCTTTCTCTCCTTGTAGTTTAAGGGTTGCCTGCTGTGGTTCGTCAGAAAAAAGCTTAAAGCGCAATTTTTTTAAATTAAGACAAATTGTGATAACATCCTCCAATACTCCTGGCAATGTTGCAAACTCATGCTGTGCTCCCTTGATTCTCGCCTGCGCAACAGCAGCTCCTTCCAAAGAAGACAACAAAACCCTTCTCAAAGCATTGCCTACTGTGATGCCGTATCCTGGATATAATCCTTCAATTATAAATACAGCGCGATTATTGTCTTTTTCAGAAATCATTGGAACCTTGGGCAAAGAAATCATATTTATTTACCCTCACTCCCCGCCCTGGGCGGGTTCGTTCGGGTTTAATGAGAAAATAAATTATCTTGAATAAAATTCAAATATTGAGGATATTTCCGCTGGCGGAGCAACTTCTTCAAGATTGGGCTTTCCGATGAACTCGCCTTCTATCTTTTCTTTATCAAGCTTAAGCCAGGTCGGAGCTTGGTATTTCTTAATATTTACTGATAATTTTTCAAACACCGGCTTTTTCAAAGAATTTGGCCTGATGCTTACTTTGTCTCCTTTCTTTAAAGAGAAACTTGGAATATCAACTGGCTTCCCATTCACTGAAAAATGACCGTGTGAAACTAATTGTCTTGCTTGGGCGCGATTTGAGGCGATGCCTAAGCGGAAAACAGTGTTATCTAATCGACTCTCCAACTCTTTTACCAAAAGCTCTGCTGGATTTTCTTCTGTTTTGGCTCTGTGCGCCTTTTCCAACACTTTATTGACATAATTACTAAATTGCCTCTCTCTAAGACCATACCATTCCTTTAATTTCTGTTTTTCCTTCAACTCCTTACCATATTCTGATAACGCCCTACCCCTTCTCTTTCCCGCACTGCCAGGAGGATACGCTTTCTTGATCATCGGACATTTAGCAGAAAGACACTTCTCTCCTTTGAGAAATAATTTTCTACCTGTTCTGCGACAAATTTTACATTTTGCATTTTCCATAAGACCTTGCGCTTAATGCCTTTTTATTATTACTAACATTTCCTTGGTTTAGCGGGACGACAACCATTGTGCGGAACAGAGGTCTTGTCTTCAATTGAAACAATATTAACTCCGTGCGCAGCTAATGCTCTGATGGCTGATTCGCGCCCGCTTCCAATGCCCTTAACCTTTACACTAATTTTGTCTAATCTAAATTTCTGAATATTTTGAGCCATTGATTCTGCCACCCTGTTAGCAGCATAAGGAGTCCCCTTTTTTGTGCCCTTGAAACCGATTTTGCCGGCGCTAATCCAACACAAAACACTGCCTATCTCGTCGGTGAGCGTTAAAATCGTGTTGTTGTAAGAAGAATAGATGTAAAGAAATCCATTCTGGACACGAGCCCTGTCAGCCCCTAATTCTCCTGCTCCCTTTTGCATCTTGCTTTCTATGTCTTCTCGCTCTTTAAGTAGCTCTTCTGTACTCTTTTTAATAACTTTTTTCTTTCCCATTGATTTTTATACTTATTTTGGTCCTGGTGCTGCCTTTCTGCCAGAACCAACTGTCTTCCTTGTGTTGCCCCTTACTGTCCTTGAATTTACTCTCGTGGTTTGTCCCCTCACTGGCAGATTCTTCTTATGCCTACTGCCTCTCCAAGAATTGATGTCTTTCAGACGCTTTATCGCCATCATCTGAATCTTTTTGGCATCTCCTTCTACCTTATATTTAGCGCTAATCGCATCTTGAATAAGCCGGATCTCATCATTATTTAACTCTTCCGCCTTTTTATCTAAATCAATCTTAAGTTCCTGTAAAATTTTTTTACTTGAAGAATTGCCTATGCCATATACATAAGTCAACGCTATCTCTATTCTTTTTTTAGGGGGTAAATTTACCCCAGATATTCTCGCCATGTTAGAAGCTGTTAATGAGTGGGTTTATTTATAAATTTACGAATTATTACAGATTCTTACACCCGCCTCGGGCGGGTAAATTACTTCCCTTGTCTCTGTTTATGTTTCGGGTTTTGACAAATAACATAAACATGCCCCTTTCTGCGAACTGTCTTGCATTTATTACAAACTTTTTTTACTGATGCGCGAATTTTCATGGAATATTTATCTAAAAACTTACTGATAAAATAAATCTCGCGTCACATTATAACGCAAATCAAAATTAATATTTATTTTATTTCCTCCTGTAAACTATCCTGCCCCTGTCATCGTCTAATGATGCCAACTCAACCACCACATTGTCTCCAGGCAAAACCTTTATCCTATTGATTCTTAATTTGCCTGCTAAATGGGCTAGTATTTCTTTGCCATTATCAAGCTTTACCCTAAAAGTAGTGCTTGGCAGAGCTTCTTCAATCACTCCCTCTAATCTATGTGTTTGTTTTTTTTCGCTCATTTCAAAATAGTGATAAACAGCATAACATTATTTAAAAAATAGGTCAATAGATTACTTGAAAATTACGGATATCTTTATTTGGTCTGCGCTTAAAGAGGCCTTACGCGCCCAAAAAGGACTAAATGTCACCTTCGGCTGTTTCGCCAATTCGGGACAGATTCCAATTGTGTAGCGGGCGATATCGCTCCTACTCCGACCCTTGACTATTTCCCTTAATGATTCTTCGTCTATTATGGAATAAATCTGGGCTGAAACTTTTAACTTCGCCTTAAGTCCTGTCAAAATACCGCCTGATTCTGAAAGAAAAGCAATGTCAATTGATTCGTCAATAAACTCTTTGTTACTAGACATGTTGACGCCAAGATACGCTCTTCCAAATTCTAATAAATCTGCTTTCTTTGCCATAAAGGCCTTGGCTTTTACATTAATATGGTATACAAACTTATCAATCTCTTGTCCTTCTTGGACATTAAGCGGACTTCCATTAATTAGTTCAATCTCTATGCTATCGCCAAGAATTTTATAATCATCGCCTGCCTCTTTTTGTAAAACCGATTCCATCTCCTGTTTAGCCACAGCCAAAAGCTCTTTTTGAGCATTTTCTAAAGATTCTTTTGTGACCTTTAAAATTGTTTCTTTTCTCCCTCCTTGCATATCGGAAAATGATTTTCCATAAATGTCGTAATACAATTGAGGCGGAGAAAAATTCCTTAGCCCAGGCACAGAAAAAGTGCAGGGCTCAATATTATATTCCCCTCCTGCTTCGCTGGCGATTACTGGAATATCTGCATAACCGCCCATTGGAACGACTATCTTTGTTTCAGCGTGGAATTGGCGAGTCGGTTCACTTGAAGACAAAAACCTTGTGTTTTCAACCAAGCTGATGTCGCGCATGTGTTTATTATACACCCTTATCGTGCCTCTCGCTTTTTCTTCAACTATTGCCTGACCTGCTGAGAATTCCTTGTTAAACTCTTTTTCTATTTCTATTAGTTCAACAGGAATAATGGTTTGGGATAACTCTGAAGCAAGCATAAATTCGCTTGTAGAGGCAGTTAGGGCAATAGAGGTTTCTAAAGAAAATAATTCTGTGGCAGGAACGAGCTCAATCGTTATCTTATTAGTGCTGGAAATAGTCCAATAACCGCCCACAGCTATTACAATACAAATAACCAGTATGGCAATTTTCCATGCCGAGAACTTTTTCGCTTTTTGAAAATTCTCCCCCGGGCTGATTCCTTTTCTTTTTATTTCTGAAACTTTTATTTCTGGGATAGCGATATTTCCATTTGGCTCCACCCCTATTTTCTCCTCTTTAATAGGAATAACTTTTCCAGGAATGAATCTTTGGGGTTGTTTTTGAGGTGGTGTAATATCGTAAATTTTCTTTTTCATTGTCCTAAGATGGCCTTAATTCTTCTTATGCCAGAGCCGACTGACTCTTGTTTTGTTATTTTGAAATTACCCAAGTGGCCTGTTTTTTCTATATGAGGCCCAGCGCAAATTTCTTTTGAAAAGCCTCCGATAGAGTAGACGCTTACTGTATCAGGATACTTTTCTCTAAAAAACGCTATTGCTCCGCCATCTATAGCTTCTTTAAGGGTCATTTCGTTCTTATTCACTGGCAGATTCTCCTTGATTTTTTCATTGACCATTTTTTCTATCTCCCCTATTTCTCCATCTGTCAGTTTTCTATCAAAAGAAAAATCAAATCTCAATCGTTCTGAAGTTATATCAGAGCCCATTTGTTTTACTCCGTCCCCAAGTAATTTTCTTAAAGATGCGTGCAAAAGATGAGTTGCCGTATGCAGCTTGATTGCTTCTGGCGAAGACGCTTCTTTGCCGACTCCTCCGAATTTTTTCTCTGCTCCAGCCCGGGAAATTTCCTGATGTTCTTTTTGAAGCTTAAAAAAATCATCTCTATTCTTGATTTTCATATTATCTCGTCTTGCCCATTCTTCCGTAATCTCCAAGGGTATGCTGTGGGTTGAATAAAGCTCAAAAGCGTTTGCTCCGGTAATTATTCCTTCCAACAATGATTTCTTTATTCTATCATATATTTTCCTGCCTGACTCTTTCGCTTTTTCAAATTTCTCTGACTCTTGTTGGATAACAGTGATTATTCTATCTTCGTTGCGTCCTATTTCAGGATAAATATTTTTGTAATTTTCCACGACCGCTTTTGCTAACTCATAAATCTTTTCCTGTTCTAATTCTAAAATCTCAATATTGGTAAAAATTTTTCTCAATAATCTTCTTAAAACATATCCCCTTTCCACATTTAAAGGCAATATGCCTTCGCAAATCAAAAACACTGCGCTTCTAATATGGTCTGCTATAATCCGCTGTTTTTCAGGACTATCGCCATTGTTAAGAATCTTCATAATCGGCGTAAACAAGTCGGTTTCAAAAACAGAATTTTTTTTCTCACAAACTGCTGCTAACCGTTCAAGGCCCATCCCTGTATCAACGCCATTTTGCTCAAGCGCTGATAATTCGCCTGCCTGATTCTGATAATACTCGTTAAAAACAAGGTTCCAGATTTCAACAAATCTTCCACATTCACAGTTGGGCAGACACTTGTCTGCTAAATCACATGGCTTGCCTGTTAAATCAAAATAGATTTCAACTGTTGGTCCGCAAGGCCCTTCGTTTCCGGTCGGTCCCCACCAATTGGTCTCTTTATTAAATGGAAAAATTCTTTCAGCTAAAACCTTTGATTCTAATAAAAACTTTTTGCTTTCCGCATCCTCTCGCAAGCTATTTTGTCCACTGAAAAAGGTGAACCAAAGTTTCTTTTTTGACAATTTACATTTCTTCACTAAAAAATCAATTGCCATTTCTATTGCTTCTTTTTTGAAATAATCAGCGAAGCTGAAATTGCCGAGCATTTCAAAAAAAGTTAGGTGACTCTTGTCCCCTACCTCATCAATATCAGAAGTTCTTACGCACTTTTGGATACTTACTGCCCTCTTTCCATAAGGCGACTTTTCACCCATAAAATACGGCTTAAATTGCTGCATTCCAGCAGTGGTAAAAAGCACTGATGGGTCGCTCGGAATCAATGAAGAAGACAAGACAATCTTGTGCCCTCTTTTCTCAAAAAACTCTAAAAATAATTTCCGCAGTTTAAGATGATTCATTAATAAAATTTTAGCTGAATCTGTCTGCGATAGATGAGGCAACAAATGACTCTGGCTTTATTTTCGCCTCAAAACCATTACCCTTGATGAGCCCGACAACTTCTTTAATCATATCCCTGGTAGCGCCGTTAGCCCCGACATCCGCATGGATATAACGGAATTCATAGTCCAAGGGCTCGGCTAATTTCAGGGTCTCTTCCTGTGTCCTGTCTCTCAACACCAAAGCCAATCTACAGGACAACAGCACTTCTTCTAAAATTCTTTCGTGGAGATTGTAAAATTTTCTGTTATGATATTTAATCCTTTTCAAAAAAAATCTTCCGCCTGCGCCCTTTCTCAAAACTACTATGGCAATAGGAAAAAATGGCTCTTGACCAGAAGAGGAATCGCATCCCACAATTATCTCATAATCATATTTTGGGCACTCTTTAATGTATGAGAATATCTCTTTTATTACTTCGTCAAAATCAATTTTTCCTTTAGTGGGGTTATAAAATTTTCCTGCGGTAATGTCTTGCATTCTGTTCTATATATCAAAATTTACTTAAAATAGCAATAAACTTTCTTGGGTCTAACGAAGCTCCTCCGGATAGCAATCCATCCATCCCCGCCTCTTTGACAAATCCCAAAGCATTGTCAGGATTAGTGCTCCCGCCATAGATGATTCTTATTTTTTGAGCATTGGTTTTCCCGTAAAGCATGGCCAGGTTTTTTCTAATCAATGCCTTCGCCTCTCTCGCCTTGTCTAAATCGCAAGCATTTCCAGTACCAATCGCCCAAATCGGCTCGTAGGCGATAGTTAATTTTGAATTTTGAATTTTGAATTTTGAAATATCTTTTAAGCCAAGCTCTAACTGCCTTTCCAAAACTTGTTCCGTCTTGCCTTTTTTTCTCTCTTGCCAACTCTCCCCGATACAGAAAATCGGAATTATATCATTGTCTAAACATGCCATGATTTTTTTATTTATCATCTCATCTGTTTCTCCCAACGCCCTTTTTTCGCTATGCCCGATAATCGCATACTCACAGCCAAATAGCTTTAACATTCGGACTGAAATCTGACTAGTAAAAGAACCTTCTTGGGGAAAAGCGTCTTGTGCGCCTAATTTAATGGGGCTTTTTATCACAGCGCTAATCCCTGGGATAAAAATAAAAGGAGGACAGATTACTACCTCTGCTTTTGTTTTTTTTATTCCCATGCTCACTGCTAAAAAAAGCTTCTTTGCTTGAGCAAGCGTCTGCGGATTACATTTCCAATTTGCTACAACTAATGGAATCATATCTTAAATATTAAATTGTCTGCTTCTTAATATATTCTGCTGCTTTTTCCGGCTCTATGGTGGAAATCTCTATGCCTGTTGACATTTCAAAGCCAGCCCAAGTTCCTGTCTTTGGCGCGATTATCCAATGCCAATGGTAATAATCGTGATTCCTGCCATCACAGGGCGCTGTCTGTAGAAAAAAATTATATGGAGGGTCTGCCAACCCTTTATTTAATTTTCTCATTGCCACAAAAAATGCTTCTGCTAAATATTTCTTCTGCTCATCTGTTATCCTTTCAAAATAAGGCAAATGCTGCTTCGGCGTAATCGACATTTCAAATGCGGTTTTAGAAGCAAATGGGCAGACAACTAAAAATTCCTTATTCTCAAAAATCAATCGTTCTTTGCTTTTTCTGTCCCACTCATTCATTTCACAGTGCCCGCATTTTTTATTATGGTCAAAATAATCTTTTGCCCCTGATAAGCTTCTTTTAATTTTTGGGTCTATAACGGGCGCAGCTATAATTTGAGAATGAGGATGAGACACCGATGCCCCAGCTTCTTTGCCGTGATTATGAAAAATAGAAATATAGTTTATGTGTGGCTCTTTCATTATTTCCACATATCTCTCCTCATAAACATCTAATAATTCTTTAATATCCTCCAAATTAAATTCTGCTATTTGCCTTGTATGATGGCGCGTAACTATTACTTCTGCCACGCCATAAGCGTTCATATAAGAATGAAGACCTCTTTTTCTGATATCTAATCCTTTGCCGTATCTGCTAAACGCCGGATACTTGTTTGGAACAACAATAATCGTCCAATTTTTTGGGATTTTAATTTTTTTATCATAATCATGTGGAAATTCTTCTATCTTCCCTTTGCGCGAAATCAAAACCGGAGGCAATTGGGTTTCTATGTTGCAAAAAAAACAATCTTTTTCAGGTATTGTTTCTATTACTCTTTGTTCTTTCTTAAAAGAATCTGGCTTTCTTGACCTGCCAGTAGCAATAACTACCCAATCCCCTGAAATTAAGGCAAAACGCAATTCTGAAGGAAGTTTTTCCTCTTTATTTTTTGCCATTGTATTTCCCTAAAATTAAATCTTTTCTTAATTTTATCATCCCTGTAAACATCCTAATTATATGCTTAAGCTTAACTTTGCTTTCTAAATCATTTACCCATATCACAGGCATTTCCTTAATCTTGTATCCCAATCTTTTCGCCAGCACCAGACATTCAACATCAAAAACAAATCCATCAATTTTTGCTTTTGAAAAAATATCTTCTGTTGCCTTGGCAGTGAATCCTTTAAAACCGCATTGGGTGTCTTGAATATTCCAAAGTCCGATAATAAACTTCCTGATAAGCTTGAAGCTGTCTCCGAGAATAACTTTCCTTATCCATGGCTGGGGCGGATTCAGGACAGCGCCCTTAACATCTCTTGACCCGATTACCGCGGCAAATCCTTGCTCAAAAAATGGCCACATTTTTTCCACTTGGTCTATTGAAGTGGAATTATCAGAATCAGAGAATAACCGATATTCGCCTTTTGCTTCAAGCATGCCTTGTCTTACAACTCCGCCCTTGCCTTTATTTTTTTCATTATCAATCAACCGCAAGTTTGGGATTTCTGCTTCTAATTTTTTTACAACTTCCGCAGTTCTATCTTTTGAGCCGTCGTTAACCACTAAAATCTCGTAATCATAAGATTGTTTCTTTAAATACTCGCTTGTTAAGCGAACGGTTTTGGGTATTCTCTTTTCTTCGTTATAAGCAGGAAAAATAACTGATAGTTTCATAATAAATTATTAATTATTGATCACTTATCACTTATTACTTATCACTTATTACTTATCACTTATCACTCGCCCGCCTCGTGCGGATTGATTGTTAATTATTTTATTATTTTACCATTTCATTAATAAAAAACAAAGAGGGGCGCCTTTAAGGTCCCCTCAACTGAACCAATAAGCGCCCTTAAAACTCGGCGTCCGAGTCAATCCCCCAGAACAAATAAGAGATGCAGTCCATTATCTCTTCTCTTATCGAATCCATCATATATGACAGAAGGACTATTGCGAGGACTATTGCGACCAAGGCAATCCAAAGCCACATTTCAAGAATCAAGTGATGGATATGAAGTGCCCAAGCAAACGATGCCGATGTGAAACAAAAGCTCACAATAAGTCTTACCCGCAAAAACCTCAACCTATAACTCTTTAGAAATAGGAAAGGCAGGTCAATCCATGGTGAGCAATTGCACAAGAACAGCGCAACTGGGCCGAAGAGATTATGATGAATAAGGAAAGAGCTTACCAGAGATTCCGCCAACGCCGCCAACGCCGCCAATAATAAGATTCTGAACATTTCCCCTCCTTTTTCTGGCTGATTAGGTAAGCTAAGCCTATCATACCTCCCCCAAATGTCAAAAACTTGCCGAGAATCTGCCGAGATCGTTTCTCGGCAAGTTTTCTCGGCAGATTTTAGTTAGAATGTTTAGAGGTCCGACCTCCAAACATTAGGCCAGAAAAATTACCCGCCCCGGGCGGGTTGTGAGAATCCTCAATACTGGTATGGCTTCCGACGTTTTACGAAAATTACGAGGCCGGGCCTCGTAATTTTCGTAGGGGCGGGTAATTTTCGTCTTGCCTAGTAATATCTATTAATAGCGCGCAGAAAAAGACAAAGGCACTTATTTCCGCAGAAACAAGTGCCTAGTGTAGCCCCACGATGAAACGCTGGGGCTATTGAGACAGAGATAAGAATGCCTCATCTCCCGCGCCATCCAAAAAACTTCTGGAGAACTGCGTAGAGAATCAGACGGATTGGACCACGCGTCCACCATTGGGTGGATTTCTGGCAAAAACCTATCCGACCGATATTCCTTGCAATAGGCGTGAACCCTGATTGCTTTACAAGCTGCCGACATTTGTGAAGGTGCAGAAAAGGATTTGCCACTGGGATAACGTGCGAAACCCCTTCCCTGCTAAATACCTCGGCTGCCTGAGCCATAACCTCTTCGCTGTCAAGATAAATACATCGCTGACGATGATTCACCACTATATAGTCAATCATTTTTGACGGAAGAGCGGTCGTTATCTCCCATTGAGCAACCACCACAACGCTGATTCCTCGCTGCTTTTCTTCTCGCACAATCCTTTGCACTGCTTTTGCAAGAGCAATATTGCAAGGATTGGGCTCACATTTAGTAAGCCCGAACGAGAAAGCAACAACTCCAATAGGCACTTTTGGAGGCCTGACAAAACTTTCGAATGGTCCCATTTCCAATCACCTCCTTTTCTTCCCTTTGTTCTATTTTTACCCTAACAGTTAATGCTTATTCTGTCAAGATGCGATTGCCGTTGCTGGTTATCGCGATTGTGTGTTCAAAATGCGCGGAAAGAGAATTATCTATGGTTTGAAGTCCGTATCTGTCTGGCGCTTTTTTGATTTTGCCTATTCCAATGCCTGCCATTGGCTCAAGACATAAAACCATTCCTTGCTTGAGCTCTTCTCCTTTTTTTCTCTTCCCATAATTTAAAATCTCCGGTTCTTCGTGGAGTTTTCTGCCAATTCCATGTCCGCAGAGTTCTTTCACAACGCAAAGTCCTCTTTTCTCTAAATACCTCTCAATCGTATTCCCCACATCCCCAAGAGTATTGCCTGGCCTTGCTTTTTTAATAGCAATACTTAAAGATTTTTTAACTGCCCTAATTAATTGCCAGGCCTCAATACTTATCTCTCCCACAGGCATTGTAATTGCCATATCAGAAAAATACCCTTTATACATTATCCCTAAATCAAGGGATAAAATATCTCCTTGTTTTAAAACATATTCTGATGGAATGCCATGCACTATTACTTCGTTAATTGAAGTGCAGAGAACTGCTGGGAAATCATCATATCCCAAAAACGCAGGAATTGTATTGGATTTAAAAACAAGCTCTTGAGCGAGCTTATTTAATTCATTAGTGGTAATTCCTGGCTTGACTGCTGATTTTATCTCTTTCATAATCTCTGCCAGGATTTTCCCTGCTTCTGCCATTATTTTTATTTCTTGTGGAGTTTTGATAGGAATCATTTTATCGCCTTAAGAACATTATCAAAAACATTTGCTGGCGCTGGCGAAGCGTCAATATCTGTCACTTTATACCCCTCATTTTTTAAATAATCAACTATTGGAAGAGTTCTATTTTTATATTCCTCTAATCTAATTTTTATTACTTCTGTATCGTCTAATTTTTCTCTTTTAATTAATTTTGAACCATCTAATGGACAAATCTTTAAATTCTCGGTCTCTTTATTAAATAAAATAGGATGCCTCATAAGTTCGCAAATCCGTCTATTAGAATTTCGCCAAATACTATCCTCAGCCTTAAGTTCAAACACAATAACCCTTATGTTCTCCTTGCCATAAAATTCTACCATGACTGGCATGATTTCTTTCGTCTCTGGCAATGTCCTGGGACTGCCTGCAAAAATAATTGATTCGCCTTGTTCTGCCAATTCCTTAATTCTGTTATTGACCCAAAAGGCGACCAATAACGGAGTGCAAAGTATCCCATCTTCCCATAATTTCTTTTCCGCCAATAAATTATATTCCTTGCCACCAATTTTCTGAACCTCACCGTCTCGAGCATTCATCACTTTCTGTTCAATAATCTTGCTTGTGTCGAAATAATAAAAACCCATTTTGTCGGCTAAAAGCGTTGCCTGTATGCCCTTCCCTGCACCCGGCGGTCCCAAAATGATGATTATCTGTTGATTATTAGTTTTCGCCATATCAAAATAATATTATTTAATTTGGATTTTGAGCTTGATTTGGACTTTGGACTTTGGACTTATAAGGTCTCATACTCCCTCATCTGCAATTGAGCGTTTATCTGCTTCACAGTATCTAATACAACTGCCACAACGATTAAAAGAGATGTTCCTCCTACTAAGAAACTAAAAGAAGTAACACCTGTAATTCCTTTTATCAGATAAGGCATAATTGCGATAACGCTCAAAAACATTGCCCCGATAAACAAAACTCGGTGGAGAATATATGTGAGAAATGATGCGGTGGATTCCCCTGGTCTTATGCCAGGAACAAATCCTCCCATCTTTTTTAAATTATTAGAAATCGCTTTCGGGTCAAAAGTAACCATTGTATAAAAATAAGTAAAGGCAAAAACCAATATGAAATAAGTGGTGCCCCAGGCAATCTCATGGTTCTGAAAGTTTGCCACTGACCTGGCTATTGAGCCAACCACGCCCCCCGCATTAGCGAAGAAACTGCCTATCATTTGCGGGAAAAGCAAGATTGAAAGAGCGAAAATAATCGGAATTACCCCTGCTGGATTAACATTCAGCGGAAGATAAGTGGAAGACCCTCCATAAATCTTATTACCCCTCACTCTTTTGGCGTATGAAACCGGAATATTACGCCTTGCCTCTGTAACTAAAACTACTCCTATAATAATCAAAAACGCTGCGCCAAAAAATAAAAGATAGCCCGGCAATTGCGCTGGGTCCCAGCTAAAAGCGAATTGATAGATGTTCCCCGGAATACTTGACACTATGCCGGCAAAAATCAACAAAGAAACGCCATTACCAATCCCTTTTTCAGTAATCATTTCCCCCAGCCAAACCAAAAACATAGCTCCAGCGGTGACTGTAATCAATGCGCTTATCATCATAATCGGAGACAATGCTCCAATGGCCGGCTCTCCACCGGCAGTCGGAGTCCTTTGAAGAAGATTAAGCATGGCATATCCTTGCATTATTGCCAAAGGTATAGTCAAGATTCTACCGTATTGATTGAATCTCTGTCTGCCAGCCGCCCCCTCTTCTTTGTATATTTTCTCCAGAGCAGGGAAAATCATTGTTAAAAGCTGAAGAATGATTGTTGCTGTGATGTATGGACCGATTCCAAGCATCACGATAGAAAGCTTGGCTAATGTTCCTCCAGTGAAAATATTTAGCAAACCGAACATCTGAAATCTATCGAAAAACCCTTGAAGGTTTTGAGCATCAATGCCCGGCACTGGTATATTTGCCATCAATCGGAATAACAAAAATATTGCCAAGACAAACAAAATCTTCTTGCGCAAGTCCTTTATTTTAAATATCTGAATTATTTTACTAAAATTCATTTTTTAGATTCCGTCTTTTTTACTTTTGACTTTTTCACTTCTCCCCCTGCTTTTATTATTTTCTCTTCAGCTTGTTTAGAAATCTTGCAGCACTTGACAACAAATTTTTTGCTAACATCACCCTCACCCAAAATTTTAACCAAAGGCATCTTCCCCTTTATTTTATGAATTAATTTCTTATCAAGCAAGACCATCGGACTTATAACAGCATTATCATCAAATTTTTCCTGAAGCGTTTTAAGATTAATTATAAATACCAGCTCGCCCTTGGAACCGAATTTATATCCTCTTAATTTTGGATATCTTTTAATGAAACCCCTGATAATCGGCTCAAAGCTCTTGCCTGCTCTGGATTTCTGCCCCTTCATTCCCCTGCCAGAGTAAGTGCCTCGCTTTCCGCCTCTACCGATTCGCTTCTTGGTTTTTTTCTTATGCTTTGGCTTTATTTCGTGTAACTGCATCTTTTTATTTCTCTTTTACAATTTTAATTTACTCAATGCCAACATTGTTGCCCGAGCATTATTCAATTTATTTCTAGTACCTCCCAAAATCTTGGATGAAACATTTTTAATGCCAGCTAAATCACAAATAACCCGCACTGTGCCGCCTGCGACCAACCCTCTACCTGCTCTCTGCGGTCTTAATAGAACTCTTGCTGCTCCAAATTTCGCCCTAACCTCATGAGGAATAGTGCCTCCTTTCATTGGCACTGTAAGTAATTCTTTCTTGGCTGACTTAGTTGCTTTTTCTACTGATTGCGCAACATCCAAGCCCTTAGCCACTCCAACTCCAACTCTGCCGTTCCTATCACCTACCACCATAACCGCCCTAAACCTCATTTGCTTACCTCCTGCAGTCACCCTCACAACCCTGTCCAAACTTAAAAGCTTAGAGTCAAACTCGTCTTTTTCTGTTTCTTTTTGTTGATTAATTCTTTTAAACATATAATTAAGATTGAATCATCAAAACTTTAATCCGCCTTTTCTCGCGCCTTCGGCTAATGCCTTTACTCTTCCGTGGTATTTATAGCCACCCCTGTCAAAAACAACCTTTGTAATTTTTTTCTCTTTTGCCTTCTCCGCTATTAACTCACCTGTTTTAAAAGCAATTCCAATCTTCCCTTTCTCTTCTTTGTCTTTTTTAATTTCAACATCACTTGCAGAGACCAATGTCTTTTGAATATCGTCATCTATCAATTGGGCGTATATATGGCTTGCTGACCTAAAAACACAAAGTCGGGGACAATCCTTTTTGCCACTAATTCTTCCCCTTACCCTATTATGCCTTTGTATTCTTTTTATTCTTCTTCCAATCATGTTGATATATTATTTAAAAATTACACCTTCGCACTCTCTGCTCTTTTACCCGCTTTTCTCAAGACGACTTCTCCGACATAACGAATCCCCTTTCCTTTATACGGCTCTGGCGGTCTTACCCTCCTTATTTTCGCTGCTGTTTCTCCCACCAACTGCTTATCAATTCCAGAAACTATAATAATATTCTTCTCAACCGCAAAATCTATTCCTTCCGGCGTTTTGAGATTTATCGGGTGAGAAAAGCCCATCTCCAGAATCAAACCATCTCCTTCAACTCTTGCCCGATATCCAACTCCCTGAATCTCTAATTTTTTATTATATCCCTCGATTACTCCCTTAACAGCATTAGCTACTAACGCTCTTGTCAATCCCCAAAAAGCGCTGGCATTTTTGCCCTGTTCCCTGATGTTAAATGATATTTGACCATCCTGAACACTTGCTTCTATTTCAGGACGAATCTGAACTTTAAGCTCTCCTTTAGGGCCCTTGATTGTTATATTATTCCCGTCTATATTCACCTCTACTTTGTCCGGGATTTTAATTGGTTGTTTACCTATGCGACTCATATATTAAATTTCTTATTTGCTTAATTATTTATTTGCTTAATCACTGCCAAATTTCTGCTATTATCTCACCTCCCAAATTTTGTTTCCTCGCCTCCCAACCAATCATCAGTCCTTTGGGGGTTGATACAATAATAAATCCACCGCCACCTCTGGATAATCGGATTCTCTTACTTGAAGCGTAGACCCTTCTCCCTGGCTTTGAAATTCTCTCTAAATGGCTGATAATCGGCTGATTATCTTTATATTTCAAAGTAATTCTGATAATCTTTCTGGTTTTATTATGTTTTTTTTCTATTTTTTTAATCACTCCTTGTTTTAAAAAGATTTCTGCTAAACTGTATTTAAAATTTGAATACGGCACATCTACAGATGGATGAAGCACTGCTTGGGCATTCCTTATTCTATTTAACATATCTGCTATTGGGTCTGTCATATAACTAAATTAAAAATGAAAAATGAAAAATTTACCATGATGATTTTCTTACTCCTGGGATCAACCCCTCATTTGCCATTTCGCGGAAGCATATTCTGCAAAGTCCGAATTTTCTCATAAAAGCCCTTCTCCTTCCGCATCTAAAACAACGCCTAACAGTTCTTGTGCTGAACTTCGGCTTTCTCTTTGATTTTACAATCTGTGATTCTTTAGGCATTATTTTTTATCGGGAAACCTAATGATTTAAATAATTCCATACCCTCTTCTTTATTTTTAGCGCTTGTCACAACAGTAATCTCAAAACCAAATATTCTTTTAGTTTTTTCAGCGCTTATTTCCGGAAAAACGATTTGTTCTTTTATTCCTATCGTTAAATTGCCATCTCTGTCAACTGAATCTGGATTTAATCCAGCGAAATCTCTTGTGCGGGGCAGAATAATATTGATTAACCGCTCCAATGTGTCATACATCTTCTGCTTCCTCAATGTTGTCATAGCGCCTACTGGCGCGCCCTCCCTAATCTTAAATGTTGAAATTGATTTCTTCGCCTCTCGCAAAATCGGTTTTTGCCCAGTAATCAATGCCAAATCCTCCAAGATATCCTTATACTCGTTTGCCGCGTCTTGCTTGCTTTTCCCGCTAACTAATCGTCCAAAGCCAGTATTAACAACCACTTTTTCAATGCAAGGCACTGCAGCAATGCTTTTATAACCGAATTTCTCTTTTAATTTCGGCACCACTTCTTTATGATATTTTTCCTTTAATCTCATCATTTCTTTTTTTTATATTTAAATCACTGCCTGACACTTTTTACAAACTCGTTTTTTTCTTTTATCTCCTGCCTGTGTATGCCCTATTTTAGCCGGCTTCCCGCATTTAGGACAGATTATCTTAACATTTGAAATAGAAATAAAGCCGGGCTTTTCAATCACTTGGCCTTTTTCGCCTTCTTTCTTTGGTCGATGATGCTTTTTCTGGATATTGATTCCTTCAACCTGAATTCTTGCTGAAGGTGAAACTTTAATCACTTTTCCAGTTCTTCCACGGTCATCGCCTGCTATTATTAAAATTGTGTCTCCTTGTTTTACATCTGACATATAATTATATTATTTCATTTGCTAAAGCAGCTATCTTATCAAATCCTTTTTCTTTGATTTCTCTTGGTATTGGACCAAACAACCTTCCTGCTTTGGGCTCCTTTGTTTTGCCCTCTAAAATCACAACTGCGTTCTCGTCAAAGCTGATATACGAACCATCTAAACGCCTTAACGGTCTTTTCTGTCTTACAATAACAGCTCTTGTTTTGTCGTGTTTCTTGACTATCTTTCTTGGCTCTGCTTTCTTCACAGCTACTACTATAATATCCCCTATCTGCGCATATCTTCTCTTGCTGCCTCCCAAAACCTTAAAACATTGGACCACTTTTGCTCCGCTGTTATCAGCTACATTTAACATTGTTTGAACCTGTATCATGTTTTTAAATTTTGGGTTTCGGCTTTTTGATTTTCGGATATTACTCGCCATGTCTTATCCTTGCTCAATGGCCTTGTCTCCTCTATCACTACCACATCCCCTGTCTTGAAAGCATTCATTTCGTCATGCGCCTTGTATTTCGTGTGGGACTTATACTTTCTCCTGTACAACCGATGGGTTTTCAATATCTCAACCTTAACTACAATGGTTTTATCCATCTTATCAGAAACAACTATGCCTTTTAATCGTTTTTTACTCATAATTTTTATTTATGTTTTTCCTGGTTTAAAATAGTTAAAATTTTAGCGATATCTTTCTTTCTATTCCTAATTTCTTTTACATTTTTGACTTTCCCTGCCGCCAAATTAAATCTTAAACTGCGCAATTTCTCTCTGTCGCTAAAAATCATCTTTTTCAACTCCACCTCGCTTTTAATTTTTAATTCCTTAGCTTTCATGTTTAATAAACTTTGTTTTAATTCCAAACTTATGACCTGCCCTGTCAAACGCCTCTCTCGCCATTTCTTCGCTGATTCCTGCTATTTCAAAAATAATTCGTCCTGGTTTAATTGAAAATACATAATGGTCAACTGAACCTTTCCCTCCACCCATAGGCACCTCTGCTCCCTTGGTTGTAATCGGCTTATCAGGAAAAATCCTTATCCAAAGCCGTCCGCCTTTTTTAAGATACCTGATAATTGCCCTTCTTGCCGCCTCAATCTGTCTGGCAGTAATCCATTTCGATTCCATTGCTTTTAATCCGAAATCTCCGAAGGCCAATTCTGTGCCACGAGTATCAATCTGCCTGTCCCTATTTCTGCCCTTGTGCCATTTTCTGTGTTTTACTTTTTTAGGATATAACATATTTTTTATTCAAATGTTTCTCCTTTATAAATCCAAACTTTTACTCCTATTGTGCCATAAGTGCAATTTGCCTCCTTAAAGCCATAATCAATATTCGCCCTAATGGTCTGTCTTGGCAACTGCCCTTTCTGGAGCCATTCTGTTCTGGAAATAGATGCGCCATTTAGTCGTCCAGAAACCTGCACTCTTATTCCCCTTGCCTCCTTATACCCCATAACCATAGAAATGGATTGTTTCATTATCTTCCTAAAAGGCATTCGCTTCTCTATTCTTTGAGCCATCCATTGGGCTACCAATGGAGCGCTTATCCAAGGATTTTTGATTGACTTTATCTCAATCTTTAATGCTTGTTTCTCGTCCAATTGTCTCTTAAGAATTTTCTTTTGGAACAAATCCTTTAATTCATCTATCTGCTGACCGCCTCTGCCGATAATAAGGCCAGGCCTGGAAGAATGTATTAATATATTCACCCTGTTTGGAGACCGTTCAATTTCAATCTTTTCAATGCCTGCTTCTTTGAATTTTTCCACTAAGAATCTTCTAATCTTAAAATCCTCCTCTAAATATATTGGGGATTGCTTTTCATCAAACCATCGAGAGACCCAGTCAGAGCTCTCTCTCAATCGGAATGCTTTTGGATGAACCTTATGTGACATATTCCTTCGCTAAGTTAAAAGTTATTTCTTTATTTTTTTGATTTGTTTCTTTTGCGCTATCTTCTCTTTTTTGTCTTTTTGTTCTTTGTTTTTTATTTCTGGGGTTGCAATCTCTTTCGCTCGTTTTGCTTCTTGCTTTTTGTTTTTTATTTTGTGTTTTGGCTTCTCTTGTTCTTTCAGAACAAGAGTAATGTGGCTTGTTTTCTTCTGGATTGCATAAGCCCTTCCCATAGACCTTGACCTCCATCTCTTTAATTTCGGCCCTTCATCCACTGTTATCTTAACAATTCTTAAATTTTTGTCATCTATCTGAAAATTATTTTTAGCATTAGCAACAGCTGATTTCAAGAGTTTGGCAATTGGGCCTGCAGATTTTTGACTAGTATGATTCAAAAATACCAAACACTCAAGAGCATTTTTCCCTCTAACCAAATCCGCTACTAACCGCACTTTGCGTGGAGCGATTCTCAAATGATTTAATTTTGCGCTAATTTCTTTTTCCATAATCGTTTTATTTCTTTCCTACTGCAGGCGCTTCTTGCGGCTTACTCTCTGACCCGCTCAACTCTCTCTGCATTTTTCCTCCGTGCCTTATAAATTTGGTTGTCGGAGAAAACTCTCCCAATTTATGTCCAACCATATCTTCTCTAACCTGCACTGTTATGAAATCTTTGCCATTATGAACCTCAAAAACAAAACCCACCATTTCAGGAATGATTGTGCAGGACCTGTACCAAGTTCTTATGGCTGTCTGGTCTCCTGCTCTTAATTTCTTAACTTTTTCTATCAATCTCTCCTCTATATAAGGACCTTTTTTAAGTGACCGTGACATAATTTTATATTACTTCCGTCTTTTAATGATAAATATGTTCGTGTTCTTTCTTTTTCTGGTTTTTTTACCTAATGCTGGTTTGCCCCAAGGCGTTTTAGGATATTTTAATCCAATACCTGTTCTGCCTTCTCCTCCGCCATGCGGATGGTCATGAGGGTTCATCGCAGAACCCCTCACTGTAGGCCTCCTCCCCATATGTCTCGCTCGTCCAGCATTTCCTATTTTCACATATCTATGCTCTGGCCGGGATAATGCGCCGATAGAAGCAAAGCATTCCTGATGTAATTTCCTCATTTCACCAGACGGCATCTTTATATGAATATATTTTTCTTCACTACCGAAGACCTTAGCAGAGGAACCAGCTGACCTGATTAATTTTCCACCGCCTTCGGGCAAAAGCTCTGCATTATAAATATCTGTGCCAATGGGTATATTTTTTAATTTCGTCCTATTCCCTGGCTTCAATTCCGCATTTTCGCTTGTTATAACAGTATCTCCTTTATTCAAACCCTGTGGCGCTAAAATATACTTTTTAACCCCGTCGCTGTATTCAATAAGAGCTATAAAAGCAGTTCTATTAGGGTCATATTCCAAGGCAAGGACTTTTGCAGGAATATCAAGTCGCTTTCTGGCAAAATCAATTATACGATAAAGCCGTTTTGCTCCACCGCCCTTATGCCTCACAGTAATCTTTCCTTGACTATTCCGTCCAGCTTTCTTTTTCAATTTAATAACCAAACTCTTCTCTGGCCTCTTCTTGTCCAGATTTGAAAAATCCTCTATCGTGGCATGTCGTCTCCCTGGAGTTGTTGGTTTATATTTCTTCATAATTATTAAAAATTATCTCGGCAAGACCTCAATCTCTTGTCCTTTTTTGATTTTAATAATCGCTTTTTTGTATCCACTCTTAAACCCCTTCACTCTTCCTAATCTTCTTTTTTTACCCGGAATATTTATCATCCTCACTTTCTCAACATTAACATCATAAACATCTTCTATCGCTTTCTTCACTTCTATTTTGTTGGCGCTCTTAGAAACAACAAACGCATATTCATTTTTTTCCCCCAAATAAGTCGCTTTCTCTGTGACATGCGGCTTAACCAAGACCTTCCACGCTAAACTGGTTGGCTTGACCGCTTTTTTGGGCTTAACAATCTTTTTCTCTTCTGTCTTTTCGTCTGGCGCAAGAATTCCTTGTTTTTTTGTTGCCCCTTTCTTCTTTGCTTCTTTTATCTCTTTTACTATTTCTTTTTTCTCTTTCTTCTCTTTTTTCACCACAACCTTAACTTCCGGTTTTTTGACCGCTTTCTCTACAACTGGCATTTCTTTCTTTTGCTCTTTCTTTATTTCCGGTCTTACCTTCTTTTTAAAAACATCAAAAATAGACATATTATTAAGCAGACAATTCTTTAATTGTCTTAATTGAATCTTTCAAAAAAATCAAGCGTTGGGTAGATATTGCGTCTAATATGCTCAAGTTCCTAACATCAATTATATTTATTTTCGGGATATTTCTTACTGCCCTTATTAGCTTATCGTCTTTCTTGTCTAAAATAATAAGAACGCTTTTAAACGCTCGTTTTTTTCCTTTTTTCTGTTCAGGATAAATCTTATTTAATAAATTTGTTAATATCTTGTTGATTGTTTTTGTCTTTGCCTCTTCAATAGTCAAATTATCAATAACTGAAATTTCTTGATTTCTGACCTTGTCGGAAAGTATTGAAAATAAAGCCATTTTTTTCATTTTCTTGGGAACTACCATTTTAAAATTCCTCTTATTTGTGGGCCCGAATGTAACTCCTCCGCCAATCCAAATTGGAGACCTTGAAGAGCCATGCCTTGCCCTGCCTGTTCCTTTCTGTCTCCATGGTTTTTTTCCACCGCCACTAACTTCTGACCTGTCTTTAGTGTGGGCTATAACATTTCTCTTATTTGATTGCATGCTAATAACCGCCTGATGAACTAAATCAGGATTAGGGTCTCTATCAAATACTTTCTTGGGCAATTCCATCTGCCCGCTCTTTTCCCCTATTGAATTATAGACATCAATCTTCATATATTTTAACTAAAATTCCTTTATTTCCACTAAAGTTCCTTTTCTGCCAGGGATTGCTCCTTTTAAAGCAATCTGATTTTTTTCTTTATCAATTTTCACTATTTCCAAATTTTTCACTGTTATCCTTCCCGTTCCCATCCTTCCAGGCATTCTCTTTCCTTTTAATACTCTCTGGGGAAATGAAGAACCGATTGAACCGATTGTCCTTGACTCATGCTTAGTCCCATGCGTTTTTTTTCTTCCAGCAAATCCCCATCTTTTCACGCCTCCTTGAAACCCTTTTCCCTTGGAAATAGCAGAAACCTTAACTTTATCCCCTTGCTCAAAGATATTCACATCTATGATGTCTCCCTTTTTTATTTCCCCTTGTTCGCCTTTTGTCTTAAATTCTTTCAAATATGAAAATGGTTTCTTTTTCTTGCTCTTTGTTATTTTTCTTTTTCTCAATCCTTGGAAACCAATCTGAACAGCGTCATAACCATCCTTTTCTTTGGCCATTAATTGAGTAATAGAACAAGGCCCTGCTTGAACAAGGGTCACTGGAATAATCTTGTCATCCTTCCATATCTGGGTCATCCCTATTTTTTTGGCAAGAATAATTTTTTTCATACTATTTTTTCAACAAAATACCGGGTTAACCAACCCGGCACATTGTTTATGCGTCTTTCATGGGGGCTAGTATCCATCTAATGGACTTGACTCCTTAAATCTTAATTTGAATATCAACTCCTGTCGGCAAATTTAAATTCGTCAATGACTCTACCACTCTTTGGTCTGAATCCAAAATATCTATCAATCTCTTATGGACTCTTATCTCAAACTGCTCTCGTGCGTCTTTATGAACGAAACTTGAGCGGTTAACAGTGTATTTGTGAATTTCTGTTGGTAAAGGAACCGGCCCGCAAATCTTGGCGCCATATCTCAAAACCGTCTCAACAATCTGTCGAGCGCTTTTATCCAGCACCTTGTTATCATACGCCTTCAGCTTAATCCTAATTTTTTGTGGCGCTTCCTCTATCTTGGCTTTCTTTGTGGTAGGCATCTTTAAAAGAACTATTACTTATTTTATTTAATTATTTTAATCACAACTCCGGATGCAACAGTTCTTCCGCCTTCTCTAATGGCGAATCTATTTTTTTCCTCCAAAGCAATCGGCGCTATCAGTTTAACTATTAAATTGGCAGTGTCGCCTGGCATAACCATTTCTGTTCCTTCAGGCAAAATAACATCTCCGGTAACATCAGTTGTGCGGATGTAGAACTGTGGCTTATACCCTTTGAAAAACGGGGTATGGCGGCCTCCTTCCTCTTTTGTCAAAGCATAAATCTCTGTTTCAAATTCAGTATGAGGAGTGATTGTTCCTGGTTTTGCCAGCACCTGTCCTCTTTCCACATCTTCTTTTTTAAGCCCTCTTAACAGGATACCAACATTATCTCCTGCTCTTCCTTCGTCTAATATCTTATTAAACATTTCTATACTAACAGCAGTGGTTTTGGTTGTTGGGTGAATCCCCACAAGTTCCATTTCTTCTCCTGATTTAATAATGCCTCTCTCAATCCTGCCAGTAGCAACTGTTCCCCTGCCTTCTATAGAAAAAACATCTTCTATAGCCATAAGAGATGGCTGGTCTATTGGTCTCTGCGGTTCTGGAAAATATTCATCCAGCGTTTTGGCAAGCTCTAATATCGGCTTGGCTGCCTCGTCGTCCGCAGATGTAACCTCCACCGCTTTTAAAGCAGAACCCCTAATAATTGGTATCTCGTCTCCGGGATATTCATATTTCTTTAATAATTCTCTTATCTCTGATTCTACCAATCCAATCATCTCTGGGTCATCAACTGCGTCGCATTTATTAAGGAAAACGATAATCGCTGGAACGCCTACCTGGCGAGCAAGCAAAATGTGTTCTCTGGTCTGGGGCATTGGCCCGTCAACTGCAGACACAACCAAAATCGCTCCATCCATCTGGGCAGCGCCAGTAATCATGTTTTTAATGTAATCGCTGTGACCCGGGCAATCAATATGAGCATAATGCCTCTTTTCTGTTTCATACTCCACATGCGCAATATTAATGGTCACGCCCCTGGCTTTCTCTTCTGGGGCAGAATCAATCTGGTCAATGCCTTTTTGAGAAGCCCTATACCCCTTTAGGTGAAGAACTTTCAAAATCGCGGCAGTCAAAGTTGTCTTGCCGTGGTCCACATGACCAATTGTCCCCACATTAATGTGAGGTTTTGTTCGCTCAAATTTTTCTTTTTCAGCCATATTTTTACTTACTAAATATTAATTATAATTTTAAAACAATTGTATTAAGTATATTACTTAAATGTGAAAAAAAGTCAACCCCTTGCGCCTAAATATACGCAAGCGAATCTATGATAGCATTAAAATGGCAAATCTTCAACTGTTAATTCTTCAGCTGGCAATTCTTCCTTGGCAAGCAATTCTGTGCTTTGGCTAATTCCTTTGCTTTCATCAAATATATTGCGCATTGCTTGTCTCTTTTTTTCAAACGACATTTTTTGCTGATTCTCTTTTTCTGTTTCTATTCTTGAGATAACCAAAATCGGTTCGCCATTTTCCACAACAATTACCTTGCCACCTTCTTTATCTATTAACTTTTTTATCTGATTAAAATCCATACTAATATTTAATGATTAATGATTATTGATTAATGATTATTGATTATGTTCTTGCTTCTATTATCTTCTGGGTAGTATTATGCGGAACCTGGTCATAATGGCTAAATTCCATAGTAAAAGCAGCCCTGCCATGAGTCATAGACCTCAATGAAGTTGCGTATCCAAACATCTCTGCCAAAGGCACAAATGCTTCAACTACTTTCATAGAAGCCCTATCAAAGCTTTCCTTTATTCTCCCCCGCCTGGCATTTAAATCTCCGATAATGTCTCCGAAAAATTCATTAGGAATACTAACTTCAAGACGCATAATCGGCTCAAGCAATACTGGCTTGGCTAATTTTGCTGCTGCTTGAAAAGCCATTGACCCTGCTATTTTAAAGGCTGACTCTGAAGAATCAACTTCATGAAATGAACCATCATATAATGCAGCTTCCACATCAACCATTGGGAATCCTGCCAATATACCCCTCTCCATTGCCTCTTCAATCCCTTTGCGGACTGCTGGAATATATTCTTTAGGAATAATACCTCCTTTAATTTCATCAACAAACAAAAATCCTTCACCCGGCTTTTTCGGACTAACCCTCACCCAAGTATGCCCATACTGTCCCCTGCCTCCACTTTGCCTTATATATTTTCCTTCTGCTTCCGCCTCTGCTAAAATTGTTTCTTTGTAAGCAACCTGTGGCCTGCCCACATTGGCTTCCATTTTGAATTCTTTTTTCATCCTGTCCACTAAAATTTCCAAATGCAGTTCTCCCATACCAGAGATAATTGTTTCTGCTGTTTCTTCATCTGTTTTGACTTTAAATGTCGGGTCTTCTTCAGCCAATTTCTTCAGAGCTAATCCCAATTTTTCTTGGTCAGCTTTTGTTTTTGGCTCAATCCTAATAGAAATTACCGGCTCTGGGAAAATTATCTTTTCTAAAATTATTGGATTATCTGGGTCGCAAATAGTGTGGCCTGTTTCCACATCTTTCAACCCAATGGCTGCCGCGATATCGCCTGCGTACAATTCCTCAACCTCTTCTCTATGATTGGAGTGCATCCTCACTATTCTTCCTATTCTTATCTTTTTCCCATTGCTGGAATTTAACAAGCTTGTGCCAGAAGACAATTTTCCGGAATATATACGGAAATAAGTGAGGGCGCCAACAAAAGGGTCTGTGGCAACCTTAAATGCGAGAGCTGAAAATGACTCATCATCGCTCGGTTTCCTTTCAATAGTTTCCTCGGTCTTAGGGTCCTTTCCTCTGATTGGAGGCGCATCAATTGGACTTGGAAAATAATAAACAACAGCATCCAATACTAATTGGGTGCCTTTATTTTTTAAAGCTGAACCGCAGAAAACAGGAATTACTTGATAATCAATCACGCCTTTTCTAATAGCTTTTCTTATCTGTTCAACTCCCACCTCTTTGCCCTCCAAATAATTCTCCAGAAGTCCATGGTCTTCGGCCGCCACTTTTTCAAGCATTTTTTTTCTCCATTCTTCTGCTTTGTCTTTCATATCATCAGGGATTTCTTCAACTATGACTTTTTCTCCATTCTCACCTTCAAATTTTACGGCCTTCATAGTGATTAAATCTATGACCCCTGAAAAATTTCCTTCCTGTCCAATAGGTATTTGCACTGCAACAGCGTTGGGGGTTAACCGCTCCCAAATTGTTTTTAAACTATATTCAAAAGAAGCCCCCATTCTATCTAATTTATTAATAAAACAAACTCTGGGGACTTTGAATTTATCAGCTTGGTGCCAGACAGTTTCCGACTGCGCCTCAACTCCTGCCACGCCGTCAAAAACAACTACTGCGCCGTCAAGAACTCTTAAAGACCTCTGGACTTCAGCAGTAAAATCAATGTGTCCTGGCGTATCAATTAAATTTATTTTACACTCCCGTTCTTTGCTCTCGCCATCTTCTGTCGGATGCCAAAAGCAAGTGGTGGCAGCAGAAGTGATTGTAATTCCCCTCTCTCTTTCCTGCTCCATCCAGTCCATAATCGCCTCTCCCTCGTGAACTTCTCCTATTTTATGAGAAATGCCTGTGTAAAATAAAACTCGCTCGGAAACCGTGGTTTTTCCGGCGTCAATATGGGCGATGATTCCTATATTTCTATATTTTTCTACTGAAAATTCACGCATGTTAATTTTCTCAGCGAAGCAAGGTTTTGCGCCGCTGAGCTGTTAGAAAATTACACACCCGCCCAGGGCGGGTAAAGTTCTTTCTAAGCTCGGGCTTCGTCTGCTGGCTCGCCCTCGCTAAGAAATAACTTTACCACGCAAAGTGCGCAAAGGCCTTGTTGGCTTCTGCCATTTTGTGGACAGTTTCTTTCTTCTTGACAGCATTGCCTGTGTTTTCCGCTGCTTCCATCAATTCTTTTGCTAATTTTTCAGCCATTGACCCCTTGCCTTTCTTTGAAGCTTGAATTATCCATCTCACAGCTAATGCCACTCTCCTTTCTTTTGAAACTTCAATAGGGACTTGATAATTTGCCCCTCCAATTCTCTTTGACTTTACTTCCAAAACCGGAGAAGCATTCTGAATCGCTTTCTCTAAAAATTGAACTGGCTCTTGTTTTGTTTTTTCTTTGATAATGCTCAATGCGCTATAAACTATTTTACGCGCAATAGATTTGTTCCCCTTTCGCATTATGTAATTAATAAGTTTAGCGACAGTCATGTCGTTATAAATCGGGTCTGGTTTTACTTGAATGTATTTCTTCTTACTCATAATTAATATTATTTTTTATTATGCTTGTTTTTTGGCTCCATATTTACTTCTGCCTTGTTTTCTTTTTTCCACCCCGCTCGTATCTAAAATTCCGCGGACAATATGATATCTCACGCCAGGCAAATCCTTAACCCTTCCTCCCCTTACTATCACGACAGAGTGTTCTTGCAGATTATGGCCCTCGCCCGGAATATACGCTGAAACCTCCATTCCATTACTTAATCGCACTCTCGCCACTTTTCTCAACGCAGAGTTAGGTTTCTTTGGTGTGACTGTAAAAACCTTAATACACACCCCTCTTTTAAAAGGAGAATCATGTTTCTTGGGCCTGTTTTTAATAGTATTAAAAACAAAAGCCAAAGCAGGCGTTTTATCTTTTGAAACCTGCTTCTTTCTGCCTTTTTTAATTAATTGATGAATAGTTGGCATGTACCAATTTTGCCTATGAAGGCAAATCACTTGTGATGCGGCCTGAATGGCTGCAAAATTGTGTATCCCGCGCCCAAGGCGGGGTTCGCTCAAATTAAAAACAAATACAATTCTGTGTACGATTTAAATTAGCAGAACAAAAAATTTTTGTCAAACAAAAATTATATTGAAATTCCGATTATCAGCTGCATCAACCACAGGACTGCTTGGGCAATATATTGAAAAAAGAAAAAAATTATGAAAACCAATAGAAAAAATCCATACTGAACTAAAAACATTTTAAGCTTATCCGCTCTCTTGCGCAAAAAAGTAAAAAGAATATGTGACCCGTCAAGCGGCGGAATCGGAAGCAGATTAAATATCGCTAAAATCAAATTTATTTGGACAATATATAGGAAAATCAAACCCACGCCCTGGATTGAATAGATAATTGGCAGAAACCTTAGGGCCAATCCAAAAATTAAAGCCAAGGAAAAATTTGCCGCAGAGCCGGCAATCGCAACTTTCGCGGTTCCGTATTTTTGGTCTTTAAAATTATATGGATTAATCGGAACTGGTTTCGCCCAGCCGAAAATAAATCCGCCCATTCCAGCAAATTTCATCAAAATCAAAAATCCAGGCAAAAGGACCGACCCAATCGGGTCAAGATGCTTTAAAGGATTCAGGGTCAGTCGCCCTGCTCTCTTTGCAGTAGAATCTCCCAAGGCAAAAGCAACCCATCCATGGGCAACTTCGTGAAAAACTACTGAAAAAAGAAATATGATAATAACGATTATTAATTCTATTCCAGTCATGCCCTAATAATAAACGATTAATGGTAAATTATCAACCCGCTCAAGGCAGGCAAATGATTAATTGCTCTTGTCAAAATCAGGAAAATAAATTACACTAAAACTCACCTCATACAAAAAACAAAACATAATTAACAAAATTCTAAAATGAGCAAAGTTTGCGAAATCTGTGGCAAGGGGCCGGTAATGGGAAGAAAATACAACAAGCTGATGTCAAAATACAATCCGACTCCAAAAGTATCAAAAAAACCCAATCTCCAATGGGCTACATTGGCATCAGGCGAAAGAGTTAAGGCCTGCACCCGCTGTAAAAAAACCCTTTTAAAGAAAAGTAGGGGTAAATAATTTACTCTAGTACAGGGAATGGTCCAGTCATAGGATGTGCCAGAAACCGACTGTGGGGAATGGTCCAGTGGTAGGATGCGCGCATGGGGTGCGTGTGGCGGGAGTTCGACTCTCCCTTCCCCGACCATCCAAGACCTCTAATTCCTAACCCAAAAACCCGCTTGAAGCGGGTTTTTGGGTTTTTCTACGACTATAATCTTAATCTACTTCCCTTTTTAAAAAGATATTCATCTGCTGCGCCAAAAACACTCTTAGCCCACTTAACATAATCTTTGGCATCTATATTTGATATCAAAATTCCCTCTCCGTACAAGTCCTTATTTCTCTTAATCCTCATTTCATTTGCAATAATCACTATTTCTTTATCTTTCAAAAACTCCGATAATTTTTCGATTAATTCTATATGATGCCCTGCTCTGGCTTTAACCCTTAAGCCATTCTTCGCGCAGATGGTTATGGACAGCTTGATTATAGCATCATAACAAAAACGGAATGCCACCTCGGGAATTTCAGATTTACTTGCTATTGAAAAATCTCTTAAGCAAGATTTATAGTGCCTATCTATTTGTTTTTCAGTGAAGCAAAATTTCTCAAACATATTAAAATATTTTAATCACCTGCCCAGAAAAAATATTTTCTATAAGCTCATCTTTTTTATTTTTTCGCTTTACAAAATCATCAGGAGTTAGGTCTATTATATTAATTTCTCTCTTCGTTCTGCTCTGTAAAGGAAGAATTATCCTCTTCGCGCTTATCGGAGAATGATTTCCGATAAGCAAAATATCTATATCGCTTTCAGGCCCAAATTGACTATTGGCATACGAGCCAAACACATATGCTTCCTGTAAATTTTTTAATTTAGAAATTTTTTCTTTTAATAAAGACAAAAAGCCGTATTTAGATTCATATATCTTCTTAAATTCTGCCAAAAATGGATAATCCTTGTTTAACTTGAATCGTCGCTGGTTGCCTTCTTTTTCGGAAACCAAAACGCCTTCATTCTCTAATTCTTTTAACTTACGGAATAAATTTCCCGGGTCAATTTTTAAAACATCGGCCAACTGATTAATGTGATGTTCTTTTTTGGGATTCAAAAAATAATAATCTAATAGTTTAATCGTGATTTCCGAACCGAGCTTTAACATAATATCATTGTAAATTATTACAATATATATTGTAATTTCTTACAATAATATTGTCAACTGTCTTTTAAAAAATATGGTCTTTGTCTTATGTTCTATTAACAAATGATAGTGCCCCATCAACCCAAAAACCCGTCCCTTTTTATCTATGCCACAAGCTGCGCCTAGTTCATTATACAAAAATAAAACGACCCACGCCAGTTTGTAAGACAAACCATTGTGGGTCGAATGGACTCAAGTCCAAAGGATTAAGTTCAAAGGCCAAACAGACCTAAGTTCCTAAGCTCAAAGGACTTAATTACTTGCGAGAAGCCGCGGGATTATGATCACCCCAGTCATCGTCGAGCCAATTGTAGAGCCAGTACCACCCGCCGCCACTCCAGAAAAGGTAGCGAACGTACAGACTGCCATCCGAGCGGCGGTAGATGGTTGCCCAAAAGAACACTGCCTTCCCTTTCCAATCCTCGGGAATGAGGTTGATGTGAGCAAGATAGAAATCCAGTAAGTTGGCGTTGA
>JAHIFQ010000007.1 GCA_018900835.1 Patescibacteria group bacterium | reverse complement strand
CCAGTACTACATTTTACCCTTAAATAAGCCGGGGCGTCAACGCCCGTAATAATTCAATAGCTTTGCAACATAAAAAAGTTCTAACATCCTACGCCAAATGATTCAAAAACCCTCACAAATAGAGGGTTTTTGGAACGACTCGCTAATCTACCCCACCCCGCCACTCACTATATATCTCCGCAGATGGGACGATTTTCAGACTTATTTTACACATTTATTAAAATAAAAAGCATTAAACATAATGCTATTTATAACTAATTAATTTGATATCCTCAATATTCTAATTTCAAATCTAATTTTTTAGCAATTAACTGAAACCATTTCTCGTGTCTGTCAACCTTATGACTCAACATAACCATTTCTTGAAAATAAGTATCTGCCCTTTTCGCATAGGAATCTATCGCTGTCATTAAATCATTAATATCAGACTTATCTGCTTTATTTTCTTCCAAATTGACTAATCTCTCTCTCAGATTCATTAAAGATTCTTTAACTATTGAAAACTCTCCGTCAATATTCGAGAATTTTCTATCTAAATGTTGAATCAATTCGCTATAATCTTTATTCATATTTCCATTATATATCAACAATATTTTCTGTCAAATACGGCTCCGCGGGTAGGACTCGAACCTACAACCTCTCGGTTAACAGCCGATGGCTCTACCATTGAGCTACCGCGGAATATTAACTTTTATATATTCGTCTTTGATTATTTTGTCAATATAATCTTTCCTTTTAAGTTTTTTCAATTTTCTTTCTATATAGCGCGCATCTTTTAACGATTTATATTCTTGCTTAAATACTAATTCTAATTTACCAAAACGCCTGGTTGAATAAGTATAACCCCCTTGATGATGTCTTAATCTTCGATTTACATCTATGGTGCTCCCAATATAATATCGTCCGTCTCTTGTACTTTTTAATATATATACATAAGCCATAACTATATTCTGTTTTTGAGCCCCGACGTATTTTATAGTCGGGGCCCCGACCCTGCGTCGGGGCTACCGCGGAATATTAAATTTTACTATCTAAAGCTTATGTCATTTTATCTTTTTTTTCAAGGAATTAGTATCCTTCCAGTTTTTTGAGGTTGTCGTGTTTGCGTATCTTCTCCAGTGCCTTTGCTTCTATCTGACGGATTCTCTCTCTGGTGACGGCAAACACTTCCCCTACTTCCTGCAATGTATGAGTCACTCCGTCGGTCAAACCAAATCTCATTGCCAAAATTTTCTGCTCTCTATCAGTCAAATCAGCCAAAATCTCATCCAGCCGCTCTTTAAGCAATGCCCGGGCTGCCCGCTTTGAAGGAGAGGGCATTTCTTCGTCTTTTATAAACTCGGCTAAAACGCTGTCTTCGTCGTCTTTATCGCCTATCGGCGTTTCCAAAGAAATTGTCTTTTGGGCAATTTTTTTAATATGCCTCACCTTGTCTCCGCTCACCCCCATCTCTCTACTAATTTCTTCCACTGATGGCTCCCTGCCCAGCTCTCTTAATAACTCCCTTCTAACTTTTGTATATTTTGAAATAGTTTCTATCATATGCACAGGAATCCTAATAGTTCTTGCCTGGTCAGCTAATGCACGAGTGATTGCCTGTCTTATCCACCAAGTAGCATAAGTTGAAAACTTATATCCCCTTCTCCAATCAAATTTTTCAGCTGCCCTAAAAAGTCCTAAATTTCCTTCCTGAATTAAATCAAGCATCGTGAGGTTTGGGGTTCTGCCTACATACTTTTTAGCAATTGAAACCACCAACCGTAAATTGGCTCTAATAAGTTTTTGCTTTGACGCAATATCGCCCCTTTCTATTCTTTTTGCCAAATCCTTCTCTTCCTTGGCGGTTAAAAATGCGACCTTGCTTATCTCTTTTAGATACATTTGTATAGAATCAGGGCGTCGGCTCACAATGGGTTTGTTTTTGGACTTGGATTTAATCTGACTATGCTCATCTCCCTCAACACGCAAAAATCCCTGGCTTCTTTTCAACTCAATCCCCTCTTCTTCTAAGCGATAAAGAAGCGCTTCCAACCCATCTAAATCCTTCTCCGGATAAGGGAAAAAATAAATAACCTCGCTGTGGGTCACAAAACCACGCGTTCTCCCCCGTCTAATCAATTCCTCTATTTTGGCAAGAGGAAAAATCTCTTCTCTAAGTTTACTGGTCTTTACCCCCTCAACCGGCTTATTTCTAAATGTCCTATTGGCTGTTTTGCCAATTGCATTTTTAAGCGTTTTTTTCTTTTTTACGCTTGGTTTAGGGGACTTCTTCTTAATGACCTTCTTTTTAACAATTTTCTTGGCTTTCTTGTCTTTATTTTTGTCTTTTACGCTTTTTTTCTTAACAATCTTTTTCGCAAGTTCTTTCTTGCGGGAAATTTTCTTTTTTTTCACAACCTTCTTTTTCGCAACTTTCTTTTTCTTAATCAATTTTTTCTTTTTGGGCATAGGTTTAATTATTAATTACTTGCCCGCCTCGGGCGGGTTAATTACTAATCATCAATTTCTTGTATTGGATTATATTTTTCGCTATGATTTTTAGATAAACTCTCGGTAAGTTGATGGAATTTTTTACATAACTCCTCTGCTTCGTCTTTCTTATTCTCTTGTTCCGCAATCCTAATTTTATTGGACAATTCTTCAAGTCGCTCTTTAATTGTAAGACATTCTATCTCTTTTAGGCAAACCATTATTTCGTCTGCCACATCCACTTCCTTGTCTTCTGCCTCTACTGCCACCTCCCCTTTGAGTGATAGAAAATCCAAAAAATCTTTATCTTGTTCTGAAAAATCGGCTTGTTTAAAATCTTTTGATTTAGTTTCCTTAATTTTAATAATAATTTCTTTGATTTCGGGAGACAAGCAATCAAGAAGCTGGTCTTGTATCAACGCAAATCCCGCAGGATAATTCAATAATAACGACAGGGCTCTTTCTTGAATAATATCTCTCCTTGATTTCTTGCTCTCTCTATTGCAAGTTTTTTGCGTGGTTTCCGCAATCACTTGACCTGGAACATATTTATTCAGCTCTTCTTCAACGCTTGCTTCGCTTACCATCAAGCGATTAGCCAATTCCTTAACCCAAGACGATTGTTCAATTTTATTCTGAATCTTTTTTAATATAGGAATAAGTATTTCAGAAATTTTCCTTTTCTCATCATGATTTTTAACATCAAATCTAGAAAACGCGCTGTCAAAATAGAATTCAACTATTGAGCGAGCTTCATTGATAAACTTTTTCCACGCCTCTGGGTCTTCTGTCGCCATATCTGCAGGGTCTTTCGTATCCGGCAAGACAGCCACCTTTATATTAAATCCCTGCGCCTGCGCCAAATCAATTCCTCTTTTTGTAGCTGAATCTCCGGCAATATCCATATCAAAAGCAGTAATCAAGTTGTTGGAATATCTTTTCAAAATCGCAAGCTGGAAAGGCGTTAATGCTGTGCCGGAAGTGGCTACTACATTTTGAACCCCTGCTTGATGAGACATTATCACATCAGTATAGCCCTCAACTAAAATACATCCTTCATTTTTTCTGATTGGAATTTTTGCCTGATTCAGACCATAGAGTACCTGACTTTTGTTGTAAAGAACAGTATTGGGAATATTCAGATACTTGGCTGTTTCTTGCGCATCGTCTTTGCCGAAAGCCCTACCCCCAAAACCCACTGTCTGGGAATTCAAATCAAAAATCGGAAAAATTATCCGTGAACGGAATCGGTCATAAACCTTTCCCTTTTCGCTTTCCAAAATTAATCCCGCTCTTTTTATCTCTCCTACTGAATAGCCATTTTGTTGTAAAAATTTCATTAAGCTATCCCAAGAATCAGGGGCAAACCCAACCCGCCATTTTGTTATTGACTCCTCGTTCAACCCTCTCTTTAAAAGATACTCTTTTGCTTCCTTCCCTGTTGAACTTGAATGGAGTTGTTTCTCAAAAAATTTAGTTGCTATTTCGCAAATATCGTAAATCCTTTTTCTCGCTGTCTGAATTTGAGGGTCCTGCCTTTTTAATTCCACTCCCGCTCTTTTAGCAAGGATACGCAAGGCATCCCCGAACTCAACGCCCTCAATTTCTTTTACAAAAGCAAAGACGTCACCTTTGGCTCCACATCCAAAGCAGGACCATATTTGGCGAGTAGGGCTTACAAAAAAAGACGGCTTTTTTTCTGAATGAAAAGGACAAAGGGCTCTATGATTAGCCCCTGTTTTTTCAAGTTTTATATAACTTGAAATTACATCAACAATATCAAGCTTTTCTTTGATTTCATTGATTACTGAATCCATATTTCTTTGCCCTTTTTATCCTTAATAATACGCTTGCCTGAACAATATTCCAATGCATTTTCCATCTTGCTAAATGCCCTTTCCAAAAACCCATTTTCTTTTCTTTTGTAATATGTGTCACGCCAGCTAAAACTAATGGCTTTACTTTAATCCTTTTTTTCTTAGCAAGATAAGTAATCGCAGTTTCAATATAGAATTTATTTTTATACTCATCAGGCACTATATCCCAGACGCTTCTCTTGATGGCTCTCATCCCAGAGAACGGCGATTCTATCCTGCTTAATTTCCTATTAAGAGCAGGACTCAATTTTGACCTGTCAATCGCTCCAACAGTCATTTCACACTCTCCGTCAATAACCGGCTTAATTAGATTGGTTATATGTATCTGCTTAAATCCTATTAAATCAGCATCAAGGAAAAGAATAACTTCTGCCTCTGTGTTCTTGACTCCAATATCCAACGCCTTGCCTTTTCCGATATTCTCATTAAGGATAATAATCCGCGAAGCATTATGCTCTTTGGCTATTATTGGCGTGGAATCAGTAGAGCCATCATCCACCACAATAACCTCGCCTATTAAGGGGTGATTGACAACCACATCTAAAACATCTCCTAATCCCATTTCTTCATTATATGCCGGTATAATCGCTGCAGTTTTCATAAAATATGAATTTTATCTATAAATTTTTAATTTTCGCCCTTGACTATTGACATCCAATTTGTATTTGCTACACTATAATTGATTAATGAAAATTAATCAAAAATTTAAAGCTTAAGGGCCCTGAAAGGGGTCCTTTTGGCTTTCCTTTGGCCAACAAATAAAATCTCTAATTTTTTTAATTTCAAATATCCTTACTCCGGTATCAGATATTTCTATTGAAACCCTTCTGGCCGTCGAAAAAACCACAACCTTCTTCCCATCTTTTAATAATTGATCAATCGGGTCAGAAAAATCACTATCTCCGCTCCATAAGATGAAATTTTCTATACCGTTTTTGTCATAATCAATCAACATATCTCTGCCTATCTCAACATCAAAATTGCATTTCTTGTCCTGGATAAATCTAATACCCCCATTGTTTAACTCTTTCAATTTTTTATTCAATATTTCTATTGTCTCAAGATTAAATTCTTTCAATAATGGTTTTCTTATGAAGTTCTCGAGTAATGCCGGTGAATTTATCGGTATACTAGAAACATCTATTGATAATTTCATTATCTTGACTGGCTTGGTATGAACATCATAATTTCTTTTCCTGACATCATCTATAAATTTTTGCTGGAGCAAAAACAAATCTTTTGTATTTTGTGTGAGTAATTTGTAGTTAAGGATAAGAGCGGTGGGGGTGGGATTCGAACCCACGGGACCCGTTAGGGTCACAGCTTTCCAAGCTGCTCGATTAAGCCACTCTCGAACCCCACCTCAAAATCAAAAACAATTAAATCTTTAGACCCATTAATGCTTTGATGCGTTCCTCTGTTGGCGGGTGGGTCATAAATAATCTTGTAAACCAGCCCTGCGATTTCTCCCCGCGGAAAGGATTGGAAATATATAAATGCGCTGTGGCGCTATTGGCTTTTCTCAATGGACTCGGGTCTTGGGCAATCTTTTCAAGCGCTTTTGCCAAGCCCTCAGGATAGCGAGTTATTAAAGCTCCGTTTGCGTCTGCTAAAAATTCCCGCTTTCTTGAAATCGCAAGTTTTATTAAGTTGGCTGCTATGGGCGCTAAAATCGCTGAAACAATTCCCAAAATTGCTAAAATCGCGCCAACCCCTCCACGCGAATCCCTTCGCCCCCTACCTAAAAATCCCATTCTTAAAAACATATTTGAAACCAAGGCAATGATACCAACAAGCACCACCACCATTGTCTGTAAAAGCATATCCTTATTCTTTATGTGAGAAAGCTCATGAGCAATCACTCCCTCAAGTTCTGATTTTTCCAATTTCTCCAAAAGCCCTTGCGTCACTGCCACTACTGCGTGTTTCTTGTTTCTGCCTGTGGCAAAAGCATTTGGCTGGCTTTCGTTTATAATATAAACTTTCGGAAAAGGAAGGCCGGCAGTGATGCAGAGATTTTCAACTATTCTATATAAGGTAGGATTATCTGATTTCTCAATCAATTTTGCCCCTGCCAACGATAACACAATTTTATCAGAATACCAATAACTGCTGAAGCTCATAAAAATACTAAAGCCAACAGCAAAATACAAGATTCCCGGACTTTCCATAACATAACTAAAAATCCATCCCACTCCTATGACCAAAATTAAAAACACGGTTAGTAAAAGCCATGTCTTGCGGACATTGGATTCAGCGACATTGTAGGAAGTCATTTTCTTTAACAAATACTGGGATATAATTTATAGCGAGCAGTGTCCTATGAATTGTATCCCAGTAGGAAATAAATATTTTTAGAACGCTACTTTCGGTGCTTCTCTCTCTTCTGGAACTGTAAGTTCAAAAAGGTCCATTTTGTTGAAGTTGAACATTCTCGCGATTATATTTGAAGGAAAACTTTCAACTTTGATATTAAGCTCTTTGACATTTCCATTATAGAATCTTCTGGCTGCCTGAACCTTGTCTTCGGTGTCAGTTAATTCCTCTTGAAGATGCTTAAAATTGTCTGACGCTTTCAAGTCAGGATAATTCTCTACAACAGCAAAAAGGGACTTTAATGTGCTTGACAACATATTTTCCGCTTTCGCTTTGTCTCCTGCTCCTTGCGCGCCCATTGCCTGCGCTCTTGCCTGCGTTACTTTTTCAAAAAGCTCTCTCTCATGCTGGGCATATCCTTTTACAGTATTGACTAAATTGGGAATCAGGTTGTATCTCCTTTTCAATTGGACATCAATATCTGCCCATGCCTCTTTTGTTCTGTTGCGAAGCACAACAAAACGATTGAACAACCCTGCTATGCCTAAAAATGACAGAGCCAAAACCGCTATAATAACGATTAGCAATGTACTCATATTATTGGTTAATTTTAATGATTCAATGATATCATAACCCGATTCTACGCAAAAAACAAGCCCACATAATGTTGGGGTCTGGCCCCAACACATTAAATCCAAAACCCTGCCACTAAGGCAGGGTTTTGGATTTATCTTTGTCTTTATTTCTTTATTTTAAAAATCTTCGTAAGGATTGCCTTGGGACATAGGATTATTATCCTTATTCTCTGGCTTATCTGTAATAGCCACCTCTGTTGTTAAAAATGTGGCAGCAGCAGACACTGCATTTTCCAAAGCAGACCTCACGACCTTGGTTGGGTCAATGATTCCTGATTGGACAAGATTTTCAAATCTTAATGTCTGGGCATTGAATCCAAAATCCAGCTCCTGACTTCCTTTGATTCTGGCAATAACAACCCCTGCATCCACCCCGGCATTATGGGCAATCTGTCTTGCTGGCGCCTCAATCGCTTTTTTAAGAATATCAATTCCTGTCTGGATATCTTTAGCTAATTCTCCTTTTTCAGCAATTTCAAGATTAGCCAAGACCTTGGTTGCTTCTATTAGAGCAACACCTCCGCCTGGAACGATTCCCTCTTCAAGCGCAGAGCGAGCTGCTGACAAAGCATCTTCTGCTTTGTGTTGTTTTAATTTCTGCTCCACTTCAGTCGGAGCACCAACTTTAATCACAGCCACGCCACCGGCTAATTTTGCCAACCGTTCCTGCAGTTTATCTTTTTCAAATTCCGAGTCAGCGACTTCTAATTGCTTTTTAATTTGGGCAATTCGAGATTCTGTTTCCTCCTTACTACCCTTTCCTTCCACAATTGTTGTGTCGTCTTTAGTAGCAACAACTTTTCTCGCCTGCCCGAGCATTTCAATTTCCGCATTTTCAATTTTCAACCCAATGTCTTCTGAAATCACCTTAGCCCCGACTAAACAGGCAATATCTTCAAGTATTTCTTTCTTTCTATCGCCAAACCCGGGGGCTTTTACTGCTAAAGCATTGAATACTCCCCTAATTTTATTAACAAGCAATGTTGCTAACGCTTCTCCATCAAGGTCTTCGGCAATAATCACAATATCTTTTTTGCCTGTCTGGGCGATTTTCTCCAAGATTGGAATAATCTCTTTTATGGATGAAATTTTCTTATCAGTTATTAATATGTATGGCTCATCTAGCTCTGCTCTCATATGCTCGGCATCGGTTATCATATATGGAGAAATATATCCCCTGTCAATCTGAAGACCTTTAACAATTTCTTTTTGCAAACCAAATGTTTTTGACTCTTCTATGGTCACCACTCCGTCTTTGCCTGCCCCGTCTATTACATCCGCAATCATATTGCCGAGTTCAGAGTCCTCTGCCGCAATAGTGGCAACCTTGGCAATGTCTTCCTTGCCTGCCATTGGCTTTGAAATTTCCTTTAAAAATTCAACAACTCTTTTAGATGCCATTTCAATCCCCTTTTTAAGAGCTAATGGATTGGCTCCAGCAGCCACATTTTTAATTCCTTCGCCAATAATGGCTTGAGCCAAAACAGTGGCTGTGGTGGTGCCGTCCCCTGCCATATCATTTACTTTGGAAGCAACTTCTTTCACAATCTCTGCGCCAAGATTTTCAACCCTGTCTTCCAATTCAATCTCCTTGGCAATAGTGACTCCATCGTTGGTGATGGTTGGAGAGCCGAAACCCTTATCCAGAATAACATTCCTGCCTCTCGGACCAAGAGTTACTTTTACAGCGTTTGCCAATTTATCAACGCCAGCTTTCAATTTTTTCCGAGCAACCTCGGAGTATAAAATATTCTTTGCCATTTTTCTATTACTATTGATTAATGATTATTTATCTAATGATTTTGGAATTATTCTAAAATTGCGAGTATATCATCTTCTCTAGCGATTAAATATTCTTTTCCGTCTATTTCAATCTCATTTGGGCCATATTTAGTAAACAAGACCCTATCTCCGATTTTTACATCCATAGAAAGAATTTTTCCAGAAGATGTTTTCTTCCCTGCGCCAACTGCCACAACAGTCCCTTGTTCTGGCCTCTCTTTCTCCGCTGTTTCTGGCAAAAATATACCGCTTTTTGTTTTTTCTTCAGCAGTAACTGGTTCAATTAAAATATAGTCAGATAATGGTTTGATATTCATTTTTCTTTTTTTGCTTGATTAGCATAAAGCGACCTTTTTATGTGTTTTCCATTTCCCATTCTTTACTTTGGATTTTGGCTTTTGGCTTTTTATAGTTTATACCTTAAACTAAACCCGCAATTTTGTCAAGATTTTTATTGTTTTACAATTTAAAAATGATATAATGTATCAATGAATGGTTTTTTGTTCCAAGCCATAGCCGGAATGCTCGGCGTTTATCTGACATCCGAATTTATTGCAGGAGTCCAATTTGTCGGTACCCGCAAGATTTTTCTTTTAATCGGTCTAATATTCGGCATAATCAACTATTTTATCAAACCGATTCTGAATTTCCTGCTCTTCCCTGTCCGGCTATTGACTTTTGGCCTGATTGGGTTAGTAATAAATATTGCAATTGTCTGGTTTGTTTCGTATGTTTTATTTCCGAACAATTTCCAAATATCAGGTACAGTCCCGTTAGCAATAACCACATTAATCATCTGGGCTTCAAGCTTTTTCTTTTATCTGCTTGCAAAGCGCAGCTGGAAAAAACAAAGATATGACGATTAATATACTCGCTATTCTTCAAATTGTTGTTTCAGTCCTCTTGGTAGCTGGAATCCTGCTCCAGCAAAGGGGCTCGGCAATCGGGTCTGCTTTTGGACAAGAAGGTGGCGCATTCTATGGCTCCAGAAGAGGAATGGAGAAAAAAATATTTTGGGCAACAGTCTCGTTGGGCGCACTATTTATAATCTTGGCTATTCTAAATCTAATTTTTTAGTTTTAAAACAATTCATATAAGCCCTAAAATTAAAAAGGGATTGATTGCTATCAAACCTAAGCTGAATATCCAGCCAATCAAAGATAAATTGAAACCAGGTTTCTCTCGGGTTTTTAATATTATTAGAGTTCTACCAAGAGTACTTAATAAAAAAGAAAAAATATCTTTGCTTGTATTTTTTGTCGCCTTCCTCGTCTCTGGCATTTATCTTATTATCTCTTCTTATTTGGGTAGCACGATTCTCGCGCCTGCCAACGGAGGTATTTTTCGGGAAGGAATTTTGGGTCAACCAAGATTTATAAATCCGATTTACGCTGCCTCAAACGATGTTGACAGGGACCTTGTAAATTTAATTTATTCTGGACTTTTTAGATATGATAATTCGGGAGAAATCATCCCAGACCTTGTAGCAGAATACTCTATTGAAAATGACGGCAAGCTTTATAATCTTACTCTGAAAGAAAACGCTGTGTTCCATGATGGAAAACCATTAACTGCTGATGATGTAATTTTTACTATAAAAACAATCCAAAGCCCTGATTTTAAGAGTCCAATCCAAGCGAAATGGCTTGATGTAAAAGCGGAAAAGGTCTCTCAATACCAAATAGCCATCACTCTTAAAAACGCTTATCCTGCGTTTTTGGAAACACTCTGCCTAAAAATAATGCCCAATCATATTTGGTCAGAAATTTCAGCGGAAAATTTTCCTCTTTCTTCGTATAACTTCAAACCAATCGGTTCAGGCCCGTTCCAGTTAGAAAATATAACCCAGAATAAGACAGGAAGGATTACTTCAATCAACTTAACTGATTTTTCTGATTATTACGGACAATCGCCATATATTAACCAAATTAATTTCCTATTTTTTGAAGACAAAAAAGAACTTCTGCGGGCAGCGGAAAACAACATTATTGATGCTTTTTCTCTGCCTTCAGGCGACTATGAATCAGTTTACAATCTCAACGAATACTCTTTTGTTATGCCTCGATATTTTGCCCTTTTCTTTAATCCAACTAAAAGCGAATTTTTGGCGCAAGACACAATTAGGCGCGCGCTCAATCTCGCCACGAATAAGCAGGAAATTAAAGAAAAAATATTATCTAATAAAGGCGCTGTCGCAGAATCCCCTTTTCTATTAAATATATACAACCCTGAAAGCACTTCTTCTCCGAATGGATTCAACCTTGATGAAGCAAGGGAGTTGTTAACTAAGGCCGGGTTTGTTGAGCAAGATGGAAGGTTGGTGAAAATCAAAAGCGCGGAAACAATGAATTTTGTGAGCACATTATCATCTGGCTCAAAAGGCAAGACAGTGGAATATCTCCAGCAATGCCTTGCTATGTTCAGCGACATTTATCCTGACGGAGAAATCTCTGGTTTTTTCGGCGATAAGACCAAAGAAGCAGTAATAAAATTACAAGAAAAATACGCTGATGAAATACTGAAACCATCTGGACTTTCTTCTGGCAACGGAGTTGTGGGTCCAAGCACTAGAAAAAAACTGAACCAGATATGTGTTATTAATCAAGCTGAAAATATTCAATTTAAAATAACAATTACCACGCCAATTGACCCAATGCTCCAAGAAACAGCCGAGCTTTTAAAGGAACAATGGGCAAAAATTGGAATAGAAACAGAAATAAACGCTCTCCCAATCACTGAAATTAAACAAACCGTGATAAAAGAACGGGAATATGATGCCCTGTTATTCGGACAAGTGCTCGGCATTATCCCTGACCCTTACCCATTCTGGCATTCTGGTCAAAGGATTTATCCAGGCCTGAATCTTGCGGATTATAAAAATACGAAAGTTGATAAATTACTGGAACAAATTAGGACAAGCTCTGATAAAAATATTCTTATTGAAAAAATGGAGGAAGCGGAAAATCTTTTGAAAGCAGATGCGCCAGCCATTTTCCTGTTTAATCCTGACCTTATATATCTTGCTTCAAGCGGGATTAAAGGAATTAATGCCCATACAATTTCTGACCCTTCTCAAAGATTCGCAGGAATTGCCGATTGGTATATTAAAACAAAACGAGTGCAACGATAAGTCCCTATTTTTTAATTTTTAATCTTAGATATTATGGAGGATTTTAATCTTGAAAATTTGAAGCCGGATATTCGTACCATAAAAGATATGGGTTCTGTTTTATATGACAAAGAATGGCAAAAAACAGCCGATATAGATACGGAATTGTATTATATGTATAGAGGACTGAAAGAAAAAAACAATTTAAGATATGACATCACAGTGATATTGCCTATAATGCTTGGAAATGAATTTAATAAAACTAAGGGGCATACTCATACTAACGAGTGCGGGGAAACATATATTATTTTAGAAGGAGAGGCAATATTTTTATTGCAAAAAGAAAATAACGACACAATAGAGGATGTTTATGCTGTTAAGGCGAAAAAAGGAGAGGTTTGTATTGTTCCTCTCCTATATAGCCACATCACAATTAATCCAACAGATAAAACCTTAAAAATGGCAAATTGGGTTGACAAAGAGATGGAAAACAGTTATGAAGAAATCCAGCAAAGAAATGGCGCTTGCTATTTCTACACTACTCAAGGTTGGATTAAAAATGAAGATTATAAAAATGTTCCTGCTTTGAGGTTTGAGAATGCCCAAGCATCTCTTCCAGAAGAACTTTCCTGTTTATAAAAGAAAAAACCTGCCGCAGGATTAAAGCTCCTGGGCAGGCGGCGCGCCTGATGGCGCATAGCTTATTGTGAATGAGCAGATGTCACGGACTTTTGGGGTCATTTGACCTTGTCAAGTTCAGGGATAAAGCTCACCTTAGCAACTAAGACCAATCCGCGACCTTTCGCTCGCACTATGTTGTTATATTCAATCCCAGCAGAAATGTTCTCAGTTTTGAATGTTTGACGAACTGCTTTCCCTGCCCCAATATCCACAGGAGCAAGATAAAGAAAACGAGTATCGCCACCTGTTGGGCCTGATTGAACAACAAGATATGTCTTGCCTTCGGTTAAATCGCTGGTTCGCAATTTCCGTGTGAACAAGATATACCACCCGATGGACACCAATAGTATAAAGAAAAATAACGCGGACAAACGAAAAGCGCCAGTGATATCCAACAACCCCATTTCCACCTGGTCTATCAGAGCGGGAACAATTATTGCACCAAGGATACCTACAACAAACAGCAAATACCCAATTAACTTCATAACAACCTCCTTCTCCCTTTTTCTCAATCAATCGCCCGATATCTCCGACATTACCTTTTTTTGAAAAATTGTCAACCTGCCGAGGTGGTGAAATTGGCAAACACGCTGGCTTCAGGAGTCAGTGCTCGCAAGGGCTTAAGGGTTCAACTCCCTTCCTCGGCACAAGGGTTTCCGCCCAAGGCGGACCCGCCTTGGGCGGGCAACTCCCTCCCTCGGCACAAAAATATGTTTTACATTTACATTCTACAAAGTTTGAAAGATTATAAATTATATATTGGCTATTCGGCTAATCTAAAAAATAGAATTTTGGAACACAGGAAAGGAGATGTTAAAACGACAAAAAATAGAAGACCCTTAGCGCTTATTTATTATGAAGGATATAAATCAGATAAAGATGCCCGGGCCAGGGAAAAATTTCTAAAAAGTGGTAAGGGGAGAGAATTTGTAAATAAAAATATAATTTATTCGAGGGTTTCCGCCCAAGGCGGACCCGCCTAGGGCGGGCAACTCCCTCCCTCGGCACAAGCGGTCGCATCGCGACCTAAACACAAACACAAAAATTTATGCAAACACAAAAAACACAACCACATAAAGAATATAAAAAAGACATTGACCTGCGCATCATTCCTCTTGGCGGGCAGGAGGAAGTTGGCAGAAATATGGCTGTTTTTGAATATGATAGAGATATCGTCATCGTTGATATGGGAATCCAGTTCCCAGAAGAAGATATGCCTGGAATTGATTATATTATCCCGAACATTAGCTATCTCAAGGGAAAAGAAAAAGATATCAGAGCTGTTGTTTTTACTCATGGCCACTTGGACCACATCGGCGCTGCTCCCCTGTTATTAGAGAAGCTCGGATTTCCTTTGGTCATTGGGCTACCGCTCACAATTGCCCTTATTAAACACAGAATGGAAGACCATATAAAAGGTTCTTCTAAGAAATTAAAAACTATTCAAATCAAAAATGTTAACGAGAAAATAAATCTTAATAATTTTAAATTGGGATTCTTTGAGGTTGAACACTCTATTATGGATTCTATGGGAATAGTACTTTCCACTCCTGTCGCAACCGTTATCCATATGGGTGACTGGACGCTTGGAACAGAGTTGTCAAGCAAAAAAACAATCTCTTACAATAATCTCTCCCAAATTGCCAAGCCAACGATTTTAATGATTGAAAGCTTGGGCGCGACAAACAGAGGCGCGCTCTCTACTGAAGAAGATATGTGGGAAAACTTGAGAAAAATTATCACTCAAGCGCCGGGAAGAATCATTGTTGCTACCTTTGCAACCCAAGTCAAAAGAGCAAGAGATATTATTTCCTTTGCTCAAAAACTTGGCAAAAAAGTGGCAATTGACGGATACAGCATGAAAACGAATATAAAAGTAGCCCAGCAATTGGGATACATCAAGGACGCGAACAATGCATTAATAGATATTAAAAAAATAGACGAATATCCAGATAATAAAGTCATTATTCTCGGGACAGGCGCCCAAGGAGAAGCCAGGGCAGTGCTTTCAAGAATTGTGACTGGGAATCACAAATATGTAAAACTGCACAAGAACGATACTGTAATATTCTCGTCCTCTATTATCCCTGGCAACGAAAGGACCATCCAACGACTCAAAGACAATATGTACCGCCAGTGCGACAATGTAATCCATAACGAGATAATGAATATCCATGTGAGCGGGCATAATAATGTTGAGGCGATACAAGAGGTCGTGAAACAGATAAGGCCCACTTTTGTCCTGCCTGTTTACGCAAATCACTATCTCCTAAAAGAAGCGGAAAAGGTTATAAAAGAAACTAATTTCCCGGAAAAAAATATCCTTATATTAGATAATGGGCATATTATAAAGTTTAATAAACAAAAAACTCCGGTTATTGAAAAGAAAAAAGCAGACACTGGCTATGTGTTTATAGACGGGCTTGGGTCTAATGACCTTGAGGCCGTGGTTCTTCGTGACCGCCGAGCTCTTTCAAATGATGGAATCTTTGTGATTATTGCTGTTGTTGATAGCCAGACCGGCAAAGTAGTTGGTTCTCCCGATATTATTTCAAGGGGCTTTGTCCATCTTGATACCTCTAAAAACCTACTCTACCAAAGCCGTAAAAAAGCAGTCACTATTATCGAGGCAAGCACTGGTTTAGGACAATCAGTCAACTGGTCTTTCGCTAAGAATAATCTACGGGAAAAAATCGGCGACTTTCTGTATCAAAAAACAAAAAAACGGCCAATGATTTTGCCCGTGGTTATAGAGGTCTAAAAAGCGTAAAGCGCAAAGCGAAAAACGTAAAAGAGACCCGTCCTCGTAATGAGGACGGGTCTCTTTATCTCAAAAATTATTTCTCTTTAATTATTTTTTCTAATTCGCTTACTTTCTCGTCCAATAGCTTTTGCGATTTTGCCTCCACAATAAGCCGGAGCAATGATTCTGTATTGGACAAACGGGCGTTAAACCACCAATCCGCGCACTCCACAGTAAGCCCATCTAAATGGGATTGATTCTCTCCAATATACACCTGTTTAATCTTTTTTAGTTTTCCCTCTTTATCAAGAACTTCAAAATTTAATTCCCCAGAACTAAAATAATTTTGCATCGGCTTAATCATGTCATTGATTTTTTTATTTTCAACAGACAAAATCTTCATTAACCGAATCAGCGTTAAGAGAGGACTCTCTGCATAACAAAAATCCTTCCAGAAAAAATGAGCAGATAGCTCTGCGCCGAAAAATGCGCTTGCTTCTCTCATATTCTTTTTAATATTAGAATATCCTACTTTTGATTTTATAATATCTATCCCAGAATGTTCTAAATATTCCCTCATCCCCCGACCGAATCTGGCGTCGCAAACAATTTTTTTATTATTTATTTTAGAAATAAAAAATTTGGCTAAAACACCAGCCAAAAAATCGCTCCTTATCATCTCTCCTTTTTCTGTGAGAACCATAAACCTGTCTCCATCTCCATCAAAAATTATCCCAAAATCAAACCTATCTCCGAGCATCAATTCCTGAAGCGATGCAATCGCCTTTTCATTTAATGGATTCGGCTCATGGTTAGGAAAATCGCCGTCTGGCTCCATAAATATGCCCTGATATCTTATGCCTAATTTTCCTGCCAATCTCTTAAATTCAGGACCAACCATGCCATTTGAACAATCCACAGCGATTTTGAACTGCTGTATATCTATTCCTTCCGCTTCTTTGACCAAAAAATCCAAATATTCATCTATCATTGTCTCCTCTTCTTGTTTCTTGACCTTGCCCTCAAAAACATAATCATTTTCAGGCATTCCTAATGCTATTTTTTTAATTTTTTCCACCCCATTTTCTTCAGCCAAAGCCACAACTTGTCTTAAAGAAAATTTAAGCCCATTATATTCTTTCGGATTATGAGAGGCAGTAATCATTACTGAACCGTCTGCCTCTCTTTTCCAATTAGCAAAATAATTTAATGGCGTGGAGCAACAACCAATACTAATCACTTTGCAATTTTCGCTATTTAATCCGTTAACCACAGCATCAAAAATTTCTTCTGATGATTTTCTAATATCATAACCAACTATAATGCTTGGGGACTCAATAGAGTAAAAGTCCTTAACAAAAATAGCAAATGCTTTACTAATTTTAAGAACATCCGACTTATTTATTTGGTCAGGCCATAATCCGCGAATATCGTATGCCTTAAAGATAGATGTATTCATATATTTTTATTCTAACTCAAAATAATGAAAAATGCGATACTATTTATAAAAAATCTTGACCTATAAGACATTTCTTGTTAAAGTAGTGCTATGACTAAGAATTACCAATTAATATGTCTTGTATCCGCTTTAACAAAAACTGCGGAAAGAGACCAAATAATAGAAAAAATAAGCCGACTTATCCAGGATGGCGAGGGGAAAATCCTGATGAATTATCCTACTGATGAGCGGATTTTGGGTTATCCTATCAAAAAAGAGAATAACGCCGCACTACTGGCCATTGACTTCTCCTGCGAAAAGGAAAAAATCCAGGAATTGCAAAAGAACATATCAACAGAGGGATTGATTCTCCGCTCTTTCTTAAAGCAAATACCTGAATATAATCCAAATATTCGCTCAAAACGCAAGCCCTCAACATTGATTCCAACAAACAATGAAGACGAAAAAATATTAGAAGATAATATAACTGAAAATATGTCCAAAAAAGAGCAAAAGGTCGAGCTCAAAGATATTGATAAAAAGATAGAAGAAATTTTCAATACAAAAGAAAATGAATTTAAATAAGGTTTTTTTATTGGGCAACCTAACAAACGACCCGGAGCTACGAAACCTCCCATCAGGACAAGCTGTGTGCAGTTTTCGTATGGCAACCAACCAGATTTGGACGAATAAGGAAACAGGACAAAAACAGCAAAAAGCAGAATACCACAATGTTGTTGCTTGGAGAAATTTAGCAACAATAGCATCGCAATATCTTAGGAAAGGAGGATTGGTTTTTATAGAAGGAAAAATAAATACAAGAAGCTGGGACGACCCTTCTGGCGTTAAAAAATACAGAACCGAAGTCGTGGCTGACAATATCCAATTTGGTCCAAGGTCAGCAGGTGCAACGCCAAGGAATAATGATGCAAGAGAGAATAATCTAAAAGATGAGTCCCCTTCAGAAGACATACCAACTATAGAAGAAGGAGATGACATTAATATAGAAGAAATTCCGTTTTAAAGATAAGTAATTCGCCCTGTTGGGCAAAATTGGCATGAATTGTTTTTTCTGTAAACAAAACATCAAGGAAATTGATATCAAGAAGACCGACCAGCTAAAGAAATTTCTTACTGGATTGGGAAAAATAAGGTCTAAGGAAAGGACTGGTCTTTGCAGTTATCATCAAAGAAAGATGGCTAAAGCAGTGAAGCAGTCCAGACATTTGGGGCTTTTGTCCGCCACAAAGAAATAAACTCGCATTTGTTGGGGGCGGCCCTAACAATGGCGTTATGACAACGAAGTTGGGGGCCGCCCCCAACACAACTCAAAACAAAAAACTGCCCTTCGATAAACTCAGGGCAGTTTTTTGTTTTATTTCTCTGAATTGTAAATTGGAATTTAATTGAAAATTGGATTTTGTAAATTGAAAATTATAATTTCTCCTCCTTCATTTTATCCATAACATCTTTTTTAAGCTTTTTCATAAGCTCTTTATTATCCTTTATCGCTTGTTTCGCCCCTGGCATGCCCTGCCCCAATTTCTCCTCACCATAAGTAAACCAACTCCCGCTCTTTTTAATCACTTCGTATTTTAGCCCTGCATTAATAATATCAGCTGTATTGGAAATCCCTTCATTATAATATATATCAAATTCTGCTATTTTAAACGGAGCAGCCACTTTATTTTTAACGATTTTTGCTTTGATGCGAGAGCCGACTATATCTTCTCCCTGCTTTATTTGCGCGCATCTTTGCAAACGAATTCTTATTGACGCATAAAATTTTAAAGCCAATCCGCCCGGAGTAGTTTCAGGATTGCCGAACGGAATTCCGATTTTCATTCTTGTTTGATTCAAAAAGATAATAATGGTTTTTGATTTTGAAGCAATACTGGATAGCTTTCTTAAACCTTGACTCATCAACCGCGCCTGAAGCCCGATATGTTGGTCTCCTATATCTCCAGCAATTTCTCTCCTCGGAGTAAGGGCTGCCACTGAATCAATGATTATCATATCTACTTGGTTTGACCTCACTAAACTCTCAACGATTTGCAGGCCTTGCTCTCCGGAATCTGGTTGAGAAATTAATAATTCTTCCACCTTAACTCCAATCTTTTTGCCATATTCCGGGTCTAATGCATGTTCAGCATCAATAAAAGCAGCCACCCCTCCTTTTTTCTGGGCTTCTGCGGCGCAATGCAGGGCCAATGTGCTCTTGCCCGAACTTTCAGGCCCGTAAATTTCAATTACTCTTCCTCTTGGCAGGCCCCCGGTTCCCAAAGCAGAATCTAAAAATATTGAACCGGTTGAAATTGAATCAACATCAACTGCCTGAATTTCCTGTAGACGCATAATCGCGCCCTCGCCGAACTCCTTTTTTATTTCTTCAATTGTCTCTTTCAAATCAGCATGCTCAAACTTGCTTTCAACTGGCTTTTTTGTTTCTTTCACCATAATTTTGGATTAATAATTGATTATTGATTACTGATTATTGATTATTAATTAATGATTATTCTGTCTCTTCTTCTCCTTCTGAAGCATTAAAATCTTCGTATTCTTCGCTTGGCGAATATTCATCTTCTTTACCCACAGCATCGTCCTCGCTTATTCCTTCAAGCACCTGACTTTGGTGTTGCTTAAGAATCGCCTCTTCATCAATAAATACTTCTCTTGGCTTTGCTCCATCAGCTGGTCCCACAACTCCACTTTCTTCAAGCATATCCAAGAGCCGGGCAGCGCGGGCATAACCAATTCTCAATTTCCTCTGCAAAAATGACGCTGACGCCTTTTTGGTTTCAAGAACCAATTGCTTTGCTTCTAAATAAACAGGGTCAAATTCCGCATCTCCTCCTCTGCTTCCAATAGTTCCAAAATTCTCCAACCTCTTCAACTCGCTGTTTATGCTGTCTGCTAATTCATCCTCTCTATTTTCTTTATGATTCTGTTTCGTGATAAAATCAACCACCTGTTCCACCTCTTTACTGGAAACATAAGCGCCCTGTATTCTTTTTGGTTTAGAAAGCTCGGCTGAAATAAATAATAAATCACCCAATCCGAGCAATTTTTCAGCACCAGATGTATCCAATATTGTCCTTGAATCAATTTGCGAAGCAACCTGAAAAGCAATTCTGGCAATGATATTCGCCTTAATTAGTCCTGTGATAACCTCTACTGATGGCCTTTGGGTAGCTAAAATCAAATGAATTCCGACAGCTCTTGATTTTTGAGCCAACCTCACTATTCCCGCTTCAATTTCCCGTCCTTTTGCTGCCATAAGGTCTGCTAATTCATCAATAACGAGGATTATGTATGGCATTATTTTCTTTTCTTCCTGTTTCTTGCCATTGCCTTTTATTTTTCTATTATATTCATCAATATTCCTGCTTCCAGAATTAGACAAAATTTCAAATCTTCTCTCCATCTCGTCAATCAACCATTTCAAAATACTCAAAGTTTTTTGGACATCATATATAACAGGGCCCAATAGATGAGGAATCCCGTTGTAATTTGAAAACTCTACCCTTTTCGGGTCAATCAGGATAAAACGCAATTGGTCTGGCGAATTCTTGTAGAGCAAACTTAGAATTATACTGCTCAAACAAATTGTTTTTCCGCTACCTGTGGAGCCAGCAACTAAAAGATGAGGCATCTTGCTTAAATTAGCATAAAATGATTCTCCAACAACATCCCTACCTATCGCGAATAGCAAAGTTGAGGGGTCGCTCTGAAAAACGGGATTATCAATGAGATTCCTCAAGCGAACAAGCGTTCTGCTTTTATTTGGCACTTCTATGCCAACAAGGGATTTCCCTGGAATCGGCGCCTCCATTCTCAAAGGATGAGCTGCTAATGCTAATGCCAAATTATTATTCAAAGTGGTTATTTTTGAAAGCTTAACGCCTTCGGCTGGCTTTAATGTATATTGAGTCACTGTTGGGCCAATATTGATATCAGACATTTTCACAGAAATGCCAAAGTGTTCAAATGTCTTTTCTATAACTTCTGAATTCGTCTTAATGTCTCCTGCTTGAGGCGTGCCCTTGTCTTGAGCGAGCAAGTCAAAAGAAGGAAGCTTCCAATCTGTTATCAAATTCCCTTCGCTCATTGCTGGATGAATTGTCGAGTCAATGACAGGCATCAATCCCGGTTCTTTTGATTCTTCTTCTGCTTCTTTCTCTATGTTCTTTTTAGCTTCTTTTTCGTCTTCAACTTTGCTCACTTGAAATTTGGGAGCAAAAACTTTGCGGATAAATGGCTTGCGCAGTTCTTTAATTTCTCTGGGTATAAATTCTTCCTCTTCTTCATCTGCTAATGGTTTCTCTTTTTTATGCGAAGAATAAATAAAAAACCAGAATATCAATCCAGCGATTATCACCAGCGACAATAATATTATCAATGTGAGCAAAAAACCGAAAACCTTCATCAATGGCCAAGCAGAAATGTTTCCCAACCAACCACCTCGGCCCGAATAAAGAAAATCAAATCCTATATCTTGATTATGAGATAAATCAAACAACCCCAAAACCCCTGCTGTCCCAATAGTTAGAAGCATCACTGCTATAAATATAGACCATTTTCGCCTGTCTTTTGAGAAAAAACAAGAAAGACCTCCTAACGCTAATACAAGTGGTACTATAAATATTGCTTCTCCCATAAAGAAGCCAAAAATTTTTAAAAACCATTTACCAGCGAGAGCTGTTAAATCAAAAAATGAAAGAATAGTAAAAACAGCTGTCACAATCAAAAAAATGCCGAAAACCCATGGCCTTATCTCGTCAGGCAAGATTGCCTTCTTCTCTCTTTTTCGTCTGGATAACATTGAGAAAAAAGAAGATTTTTGAGGCGCTCTTTTGGCTATTTTTCTTTTTTTCCTTTTTTTAGCCATCTTAAAAGTGTAAAATTCAAAACGAAAAACTAAAAATAACAAATCCCCAAATTCTGCATTTTCCTTTCCTGCTTTGCTCTTTATATTTTACTCTTTACGCTCTCTATTATATCACACTTATTCTGTCTCTACATGGCGTCAGTCTTTCCTCGATTTTTCTCCCTATCTCGCTTCCTTGTTTTACGCTTTTCGCTTTTCGCTTTGCGCTTCCTTGTTTTACGCTTTTCGCTTTTCGCTTTGCGCTTCCTTGTACCCACTACCGACAGGAATAATTTTTCCAATAATTACATTTTCCTTCAACCCACGGAGCTTATCCTCTTGTCCAGAAATCGCTGCCTTTATTAAAATACGAGATGTCTCTTCAAAAGAAGCAGATGATAAGAAGCTTTCAGTAGTAAGCGCAACTTTAGAAATGCCGAGAATCATATTTTGAAAGGTTGCTAATTCCTTACCTGCTTGTTTGAGTTTTTCATTCTGCTCCATAACAACTCTCAACTCAAACATCTCTCCCTCTGAACAATGGCTATCTCCTTGTTTCTTTATTCTTACCCTTGAGAACATTTGCCTCACAATGGTCTCAATATGTTTGTCGTGAATCGCAACGCCTTGAGAAGCATATATCCTCTGAATCTCCTTTACAATATATATGGCTGTTTTTGATTTTCCGCCAAATTTAAATAATTTCTTTAAATCAATGCTTCCTTCGCATAACTGATGCCCCACCTCAACATCATCTCCTTCTTTAACCAATATCGTCCTCCCTACTGGAATCTTATACTCCACCACCTCCATTTTTTTATTCTTCTCTGTATCGCTTTCTTTAATTTTTGCCTCCTTTTCTTTTTTGTTTTTTGTTTTTTGTTTTACGCTTTTAATTTTTATCGTGTCCTTATCGATTTTTATTATCTTTCCGTCGTAAAGAGCAATAATCGCCTCACCCTTAGGAAGCCTTCTTTCAAAAACCTCTTCTACTCTCGGCAATCCGTGAGTGATGTCTCCGCCAGACGCAACCCCGCCCGTGTGGAAGGTTCTTAGAGTAAGCTGTGTTCCTGGCTCGCCAATAGCTTGCGCAGCGACAATGCCGACTGCCTCGCCTAATTTAACTGGCTTATTGTGTCCCAAATCCCAACCATAACATTTCTGGCAGACTCCTTTAGCGGATTTACAGGTTAATGGAGACCTTACTTGCAAGGCGCTAATATCACTATTAACTATTTCTCTTGCCTCTTCCCAATTAATGAATTCTCCTTTCTTTATTATTATTTTGCCATTTATTTTTATGTCCTCAATCGGGGCTCTGCCGACAATCTTAAAAATGAAATCCTGCCCCACTTCATCACTGTCAGCTCTTGATGCCACGACTCCTTCTTCGTCCTTGCAATCGTTTTCATTTATAAAAACATCGTGAGCAACATCAATCAATCGTCTTGTTAAATATCCTGCGGTAGAGGTTCTTAAAGCAGTATCTGCCGTGCCTTTCCTGGCGCCATGGGTGGAAATAAAATATTCCAAAATTCCAAATCCTTCTTTAAAGGAACTTTTTGCAGGGAATTCCATAATCTGACCAGAGGGATTAATGACCAGGCCCTTCATTCCCGCCATTTGAACTGGCTGCGACCAACTGCCTCTTGCGCCTGCGTCTATAGCTGTAAAAACAATGCCGTCTGGAGGAAGAGTATTGGGTATCAAATATTGAATTTCTGCTTTTGTTTTCTGCCAAATTTCTATCACTTGGCTCTTTCTCTCTTCTTCAGTCAAAAGCCCTTTCTTAAAATATGACTCTATTTTTCTGACTTCCCCCTCTGCTTTCTCTAATAATTTTGGTTTTTCCGGCGGAACTACCAAATCATCCATACCCCAACTCAATCCAGAGATAGTGGCGTATTCAAATCCTATCTTCTTAATGGCATCCAGCGTCCGAGTGGCTATTGCGTTATCATATTTTTCTATTATCTGCCGCGCAAACTCCTTTATTTTCTTTGAATTCATCAAATCATTTTGAAAAGGAAATCCTTCTGGCAATGCCTTATTAAAAATTATCCTGCCCAAGCTGGTTTCTATTAATTGATTATCAATTAATGCCTTTATTTGAGCTCTTAAATCAATTACCCCTGCCTCATAAGCCAACATGGTCTCGTCTGCAGAAGAAAAGTATTTTCCAGCTCCCTTTGCTCCTTCTTTTATCTTGGTCAACCAATAGCATCCTAAAATCATATCTTGCCTTGGGCTCACAACAGGAAGCCCTGTTGCTGGCTTTAAAAGATTAGACCCAGAAAGCATTCTTTCTTTCGCTTCTGTTTGCGCTTCTTCTGACAAAGGTAAATAGACAGCCATTTGGTCGCCGTCAAAATCCGCATTAAACGCCTCGCAAACCAATGGATGAATTCTGATTGCTTCTCCCTCAACTAATTTTGGCCTAAATGCTTGAACCCCAAGACGGTGTAGTGTCGGAGCTCTGTTGAGCAAAACTAATCTATTCTCAATAACTGTTTCCAATGCTTCCCACACTTCTTCTGTCCCTCTTTCTATTAAAACAGATGCTTGACGAACATTATAAGCAACTTCTTTTTCCAGAAGTTTTGCGCTCACGAACGGCTTGAATAGTTCAAGGGCCATTTTCTTGGGCAACCCGCATTCACTAAACGCCAACTCTGGGTCTCCGACAATTACAGACCTACCTGAATAATCAACTCTTTTTCCCAAAAGATTCTGACGGAATCTTCCTTGTTTTCCTTTCAACATATCTGCCAATGATTTCAGTAAACGGGCTTGACCAGTAGAAGCAATCGTTGTGTGTCCGCTTCTCATACCATTATCAATCAACGCATCAACAGCTTCTTGCAGCATCCTTTTTTCATTTCGTAATATCACTTCTGGAGCATTAATTTCCAACAAATACTTGAGACGGTTATTGCGGTTAATAACTCTTCTGTAAAGGTCATTTAAATCTGAAGACGCATATCTACCTCCATCTAATTGAACCATCGGACGCAGGGCTGGAGGCAAAACAGGCAAAACTGTCAAAAACATCCATTCTGGTTCAATAATATTTTCAAGCATATCTTTAAGCAGGGTTGTCCTTCTTAAAAGCTTTTTTCTCTCTGTTCCAATAGCGCTTTTTTTCTTATTTTCTAACTCATTTATGAGCTTTTTTGAATCTATATTGGAAAAAATCTCTTTGAGCGCCTCTGCTCCTGTTCCTGCTTCAAATATCTCGCCATATCTTGAAGATAACTCCAAAAATTCAATTTCAGAAAGAACAGCTAATGGTTTTATAGCGCTCAACTCTTTTTTTGCCTCTTCTCTTGCTTCTTTTAATCTCTTCAGCATCAACTCTTGCTCTTTCTCTTCTTTCTTTGTGCTTTTGATTTTGACTTTTGGATTCCCGCCTGCAACGCTTCGCAAGCGAGCTTGCTCGCGTAGCGATACGGGCAGGTGCGGTTTACATTTCTCTTTGTATTCTCTCTCAATCTCTGCCAGAACCATTTCTTTTGCTTTTTCATCAACCCTCACAACAATATATGAGGCAAAGTAGGCAATTTTTTCTAATTGCTGCGAGGATAAATCTAAAATCGTTCCCATTACTGATGGCACGCCCCTTAAAAACCAAATATGAGAAACCGGACAAGCCAACTGTATATGCCCCATTCTCTCTCTTCTTACAGATGCTTTTGTAATCTCCACTCCGCACCTATCACAAGTCATTCCTTTATAGCGAATTCCTCTGTATTTTCCACAATAACACTGGTAGTCCTTTTCTGGTCCAAAAATCTTTTCGCAAAACAAACCATCTTTTTCCGGCCGTTGAGTGCGATAATTGATTGTCTCGGGTTTCGTAACCTCTCCCTTGCTCCATCCTAAAATCTCCTCCGGAGAAGCCAACTTAATTCTTATTGACTTAATATCTTCTACCTTCATAATGTTATGTTAAGATTTTAAATTCAGAATTCAAAACTATTTCTCCTTAAGTTCCACATTCAAGCCTAACGCTTTCAGCTCATTGACCAATAAAGAAAATGAAGCTGGTATATGCGGACTCTCAATTTTCCTGCCTTTTAATATCGCTTGATAAGCAGCTGCCCTGCCAGTCATATCATCTGATTTTATGGTGAGCATCTCCTGCAGCGCATATGCTGCGCCATATCCTTGTAATGCCCAAACCTCCATTTCGCCGAATCTTTGTCCTCCAAATTGCGCCCTGCCTCCAAGCGGTTGCTGTGTTATTAAGGAATATGGACCAATGGAGCGCATATGAATCTTGTCTTCAACCATATGAATCAATCTCATCATATATATGTATCCCACTGTTATGCTCTGTTCAAACGGCAGGCCCGTCCTTCCGTCATAAAGAATCACCTTGCCATCTTCTGGTAATCCTGCTTTTTTCAACTCTTCTTTAATATCTTTTTCATTAGCCCCGGATAATGACGGAGATATAGCCCTGTATCCTAATTCATGAGCAGCCCAACCAAGATGGGTCTCTAATATCTGTCCTATATTCATTCTTGAAACAACGCCCAATGGGTTTAAAACAATATCTACCGGTGTCCCATCTTCCATAAATGGCATTTCCTCTTTTGGCAAAACCTTTGCAACGATGCCCTTGTTGCCATGCCTTCCAGCCAATTTATCGCCTACAGTAATCTTTCTCAATTGGGCAATCTCAACTTGAATTCTTTTAATAACTCCTGGTCTAAGTTTATGGCCTAAATCCCTTGAAAACTCCTTAACCCTTACCACTCTGCCCCTTTTCCCATGGTCCATTAGAAGCGAGGTGTCTTTGACATTTTTCGCCTTTTCTCCAAAAATAGCCCATAATAATCTTTCTTCTGCAGTAAGGTCTGTTTCTCCTTTAGGAGAAATTTTTCCAACTAAAATATCATTTGGCCCGATTTCCGCTCCCACTCTTATAACCCCCTCTGCGTCTAAATCCTTTAATTTATCCTCTGAAACATTCGGTATATCTGAAGTAGTCATTTCTGGACCCAATTTTGTTTCGCGCACATCACAAGCAAGTATCTCAATATGAATACTGGAAAGTAATTCTTCTTCCAAGACCCGGCTTGAAAGAATAATAGCATCTTCGTAATTGTGCCCTCTCCATGATAAGAACGCCACCAAAAGGTTTTGTCCTAAACCGAGACAACCGCCATCAGAGCCAGTCGGGTCAGCCAAAACATCGCCTGCCTTAACTTTTTGCCCTTTTCTAACTATTGGCTTATGGTGGAAATAAGTGAATTGATTAGTAGGGTCAAAATTCCTTAATTGATAGTTTTGGATTTTGGCTTTTGGATTTTGGCTTTTTATAATAACATGCTGTGCATCAACTTCTTCAACTATGCCATCTTCTGTCGCCACGACTGCCTTGCCCGAGTCCCTAACAACCCTCTCCTCAATACCAGTACCAACCAATGGTTTGGTAGCCCTAATCAAAGGGACTGATTGCCTTTGCATATTTGACCCCATCAAAGCGCGATTAGCATCATCATTTTGCAAAAATGGAATAAGAGCAGTTGCAGTGGAAATAAATTGCTCTGGAGCAACATCAACAAAATCCAATTTACTTTTATCAACTATTCTTGGTTTGCCTTTATCTCTCGCATCTATTTTTACAGAAAGAATATTTCCTTTGTTATCAATATTAATACCAGCATCACCGATTATATATTTCTCCTCTTGAAAAGCATTCATATAATGAACCTTGTTAGTTACTATGCCTTTTTCAACCTTAAAATAGGGGGTCTCTATGAATCCATATGGATTAATCCTGCTATAAATTGATAAATGTCCAACCAGCCCGACATTAGGTCCTTCTGGTGTCTGGATAGGACAAATCCTGCCATAGTGAGATGGTTGAACATCTCTCACTTGAAGTCCAGCTCTTTTGCGGGTTAAGCCACCAGGTCCCCCTGCAGTCAACCTTCTTTTGTGTTCAAGCTCTGCTAAAATGTTTTCATTATCCATAAATTGAGATAATTGGCTTGATGAAAAAAATTGTTTAAGCACTGCCATAAAAGGCCTTGGATTGATAACTTTATTTGGGGCAAGGTCGCTCACATCTAAAGTAGTCATTCTGTCTTTGCTAATCCGTTCTACTCTTGCAAACCCGACTCTCAATCGGTCTTTCAGGAGTTCGGAAATCGTCCTAACTCTCCTGTTGCCTAAATGGTCTATTTCATCCGCTTCGCTCCCAGGAGTATTGTTAAGCCGAATTATTTCTCTCATTACTGCGACAATATCCTCCACTCTCAAAACTCTATCCTCTACTGTAATCTCTTGACCTGTCCCTATTTTTTGGTTTTGAGTTTTGGCTTTTGGCTTTTGGCTTTTGGCTTTTAACTCTGGAAGTCGTTCCATTGTCTTCCATCTGCCAACTTTTGAAAGGTCATATCTTTCAAAATTAAAAAACATATTTTCAATCAACTCTTTGGCGGTGTCTGGAGAAGCTAAATCCCCTGGCCTTAATCGTTTATATATTTCAACCAATGCGTCTGCTTGATTATCAGCGATATCTCTTTTTAAAGTTTCAGAAATATAACTGATTTCTCCTTTATCAATATCCGAAAATTGACTCTTAATCTTATCATCGCTGTCTATGCCGAACGCCCTTAATAAAGTGGTTGCCGGCACCCTTCTTTTTCTATCAATTTTAACGCCAATAAACCCAGATGGGTCTGTTTCAAATTCCAACCAACTTCCTCTGTTCGGAATAATTCTTGCTCCAAAATATTTTACGCCCTTGAGTCGCCTTAATGTGAAAAATGCTCCGGGTGAACGCAGCAGTTGAGAAATGACAACTCTTTCAACTCCATTTATAACAAAAGTCCCTCTATCTGTCATTAAAGGGAAATCGCCAAAAAAGACCTCTTGAGTTGTCTCTTGTTTGGTCTTGAGGTCAACTAATTTTACTAAAATTTTAAACGGGGCAGAATAAGAATCCTCTTGCTTTTTTGCTTCAAATTCATTGGCATAGTGGGGTTCCCCCAAGTTATAACCCTCAAGCCAAAGCTCTAACCATTTTCCAGTATAATCCCTCATCGGAGAGACCTCTTCAAAAAGCTCTTTCAAGTCCCTTTGCCAGAATTCTTCCCAACTCGCTTTTTCAACTTCTAATAGATAAGGTAGAGGCAGTCGAATTTTTGATTTTGAAAAATCTTTAATCTGCATAAAAATATTGGATTAAAATATTGGATTAAAATATTCAACGCCTAACGACAAAAACCCTCTCCCTATAACTAAAAAGGGAGAACTTATCGGTTTGTTCTTCATAAAAAATAAATATCCAAAGTCACAAAATAAGTGTGAATTCTATTGTACATGCTCCCTCAAAAAAGTCAAGCTTTTTAAAAATTTTCAAATTGGGAATTGAAAATTGAAAATTACTCTTCTTCTTCTACTACTACGCTTGGCTGCTTTAACTTGGCAATCCTATCTTTTATCTCTTGAACATCCGGATTAAGAACCAACACCGCCTCAAACGCTGATATAGCATCTTTGATTCTCCCCTGCTTCTCGTATGCGACTCCTAAAGAATATAAAGAATTGGAATGATTCGGATTCGCTGTGAGCGCAAACAAGAACTGATTAACCGCTTTTTCTGTTTCATTCTGATTATAATACATCCTGCCTAACTGAAAGAGAACATCTGCGTTGGAAGGATACCGTAAGGCCAACCATTCAAGCTTGGCTACTGCCTCATCTATTTTCTTATCTCCTTCTAAAAGAAGGGCAATGCTGATATTCGCTGGAATATAATCAACCTTCTGTTGAATCGCTTGCTTAAACGCTTCCATCGCTTCCTCTCTCTGCTCCAAAAGCAAATACATATTGCCTATTTGAGTGTAAATATCAGGATTTCTCGGGTCTAATTCTGATGCTTTTTTCAGAGTGTCAATAGTTAAATTGGCAAACTGCTTGCTATCTTGCGCTATCTCCATAGTTCTTCGGTATAAATCAGCCAAGCTCTGCCATGCAGACATTTGTTGCGGAGTAACCTGCGTAGCATTCATGGCAAATGCTTGAGCCAATCTAATGTTATCAATTATTTCCTGCTGCTGCTCATTCGGATTGCCCACTGCCAATCCTTCCTGTACTTTCGCCAAAAATACCTTTGATAATACTATCTGATATCTTGCCTGCCCAGGATTCAATCTGATTGCTTTTTGCAACGCGCTTACTTTGCTATCAAGCTCCGGAGCATTCAATGCTTTGACATATTGGGTGTCTGCTAAATAGAATTTCATTCCGAAAAAGCCAACTACGATAAAAGCAATGGCAAATACTATTAGAAATGTCTCTACCACAAGAGCCATCTCCATAAAGTCCTTTAGCCGAAATCTGATTTCTTTGACAAAAGTCCTTTCTTCGCTTACTAACTGTTCTGCTCTCCATCCAACCACTAAACCGGCAAAGAGCCAAAATAGGAATCCGAGAGTCAGGGTCTGATAATAACTGAATTGAACCAGAATAATGGCTGCAAAAATAACCATCAAAAATGCGGTCCCGTGGTCTAACTTAATTCTGCCCGGCTTTATCCCTGTTTTTGTGAACTTTCTAGCCAAGACACCAACAGGCACTAAGAATATAGCAATTGCCAATGCAATAAAACTCAAAAACCCTAAAATACCCATTGTTGCTAAAATCTCTGAAAATACATTTCCAGAACGGTCAAATCTTATTGCCCAGAGATTTCCTTCATTCATGCTCACTGGTCTGTATTTTGAAAAATCATAATAAAAGGTTCCTGGACCACTTCCGATTAATGCGTTTTTGAAGCCCCCGATTGTGGTATTTAGCGCTGTCTGCCACGACTCCCCCTGCGTGAGATTTCTCTCGGGCATAAAGTTGTAATAAATATTCTCATTATTCGTTACAAGTCCGCCCGCCAGAGCCCTGAAATTCAAAATCACAAACAGGGCAGATACGATTATTATAGCTATAGGCAAAATCAATCTATGGACTTCATTCTTAAAAATTCTTCTTTTAAGTATAATTGCTGTCAAGACAATCAAACCAATGGCAAGGATAATCCAAGCAGGAGTAAAGTCGGTTATAATGAGGAGGATAAATCCTAAAAAGACCACAACTCCGCAGAAAATCTTAAATGTCCTGCTTCGTCTATCTTTCTTTTTGTCTCCAATCAATAGGTTTGAAGAAAATCCTGACCATTTTTGTCCGCCGAGAATAACGAATACTGCCAATATAAGTATAATTGCTAAAAACATTGCCATTGATTGAGCTGTTAGTCCTGCAGGGCTCACTCGCAAAGCTATTCTACTTACAATAGAAGCTGTTCCGCTACTTATTTGCGCTATCTTCGCCCAGATTCCAAGTAAACTAAAATAAGCAAAGACAATAACGACTGTTGCTGAATAAATCAATGTTTTAATAACCCCGCTTATTGTTATTATTCCGTCTCCTGTCTCTTCTTTTTTAATTTTTATTTGTGATTTTTCATTTTTCGTTTTTAATTTTTCCTTTCCTATGTTGTTCGCTACCAAAAAATAGAACACAGCAAAAGAAAGCATACTTACAAGCCCTGTGCTAAATCTGCCGTAATAACCAAAAATGCTTGATAGCTTATCAACCGAGAATATGGAAGAAATGATTCCTACTCCTACAAAAGCTAAAACAATATAATCAACCAAGCAAAACCTTATCCTTATTTCCTTGTCTTGAATTATCATCTTTAAAAACCATAGAAGTACAGAGAGCCACGCCAGAAAGAAAAACATATAGAGTTTATTAAACTCCAAAACCTCAAACGAGAAAGGCAAAAAGAACACTGGCATCAAGAACACTGTGAGATATATTAGAACTTTTAGAATCTTATTTAACATTTTTTTATTTACTGATTAATTATTGACTTTTAATTATTAATTTTTAATTTTGAATTTTGATTGAAATTTTAATTTTGAATTTTTAAATAATTACTTTTTCAAAGAAGAAATAATTTTGCCGAATATCAGAGTCAATTCCTGCGCTTCTTTCCATAACTCCCTCGACCTTTCTTTAGCGATAGGAACAGCAACAGCAATCATCCTTAACCAGTGTTTAGTTTCCTGAACTTCTTTTTTGGAAATATAAATTTTGTTTTTGAAATCCTTCTTAGAACTCGCAGCATTTGCCTCCATGTAATTGGCTCCAATACTTGTCCCCGAACGAACCAGTTGGTTAATGATTGGTCTTGTAATAGTATCTTCTCTTATACTTCTACAAAATGCAATAATATGTTCTCCAAACTTAGCGGTTCTCTCTTCTAAATTGTAATTATTGTTTTCCATGTTAGCTTCAAAATTAAATTAATTCAAGTTTCAAAATTCTCTCTCCTTTTTTCCTTTCAAAATTGATTCATTCAAAATTGATTCAAAATTCAAAATTAGAAATTTATTATTCCTCCCTCTTGACAACCCCTTTTGATTTGCTATACTGATGATGCGGGTGGGAACACCATCCGTCATCAACTGCCCGTTGCAAAAGACGGGCTTTCGTTATTTTTCACGAGCAATAAATGGCTTTAATTTCTCAAGTTCTATATATTTATCGCTGCTGGCTATCAATTCTTTTGCTATATGATATTTTGTGGAGATAACAATCGTTCTTTTGTTTTTTCTCTGCAAAATCCTAAGCAAATAATTGAAATCACTATCACCCGAAAATAAAACTATAGTATCGTATCTATCTGCCATTTCTATGGCGTCAATGGCGATCTCAACATCAAAATTGGCTTTTCTCAAATCTCCTTTTTCAATATCTGTCTGTCGGATAACTTTCAAGGGTTTAGTTATCAGGGAAAACCCATTATTTTTTAAAAAAGTAAAAAACTTGTTTTGATTATCAGTACCGTGATGAACACAGTAATTTCTAATTTCAACCAAATTGCCTTCATCAAATAAATCGCGCAATTTGATATAGTCAATCCACCAACCTAAATCTTTAACTGAACTTTCGAGATTGGCAGCGTCAATTATCACTAAAACTCCTCCTTTAAGATATTTGGAAATCATATTCATTGTTTCAAAATTCTCTCTCCTTTTTTCCTTTCAAAATTGATTCATTCAAAATTGATTCAAAATTCAAAATTAGAAATTAAAAATTTATTATTCCTCCCTATTGACAACCCCTTTTGATTTGCTATACTACTATTAGAAGACAGGAGGATCCACACTATGGGTTCTACCCTGTGTGTCACAGAGGAAGTCGCCTTACAAGGTGGCTTCTTTTGCTTTCTATCCCATTCATAATCACTGTCCCAATCGCACCGCAAACCCACCATTATAGTCAATTAAAACTTGGCTTGCCGACCTTGCATAGTTATACAGCCGGACATCATCTATGGCTCCATCAAACTTTGTATCAATATTGCCTGAAGTGTTTTCTTTAGCTCCCATATATAGATTTGAAACATTATCATCTATTGAAGCCGGCACGCTTGCTGTTTTCTGTGCAGCATCTAATTTACCATTAAGATACACATCCATACTCGTGCTAGTATCATAAGTTGCTTCAACATGATACCAAGTGCTGGCTGATAATGCTGTATCTCCTGTATGGGTAACCACAGCAGACCCGTCAGTAGAAACTGACAAGTTCAATTTGTTTGACGAATCAAGCCACAACCGATAACTCCTATCATTATTTGCTGTTGTTTCATCCCATTTTCCCAAAATCGTCTGTTCTTTTGAAACTACATCCGGCCTAATCCATGCAGAAATTGTTAAATCGCCTGTAATGCTGGTTGAAGTTGAATCCGAGACCTGAATATAATCATTCGTGCCGTCAAAATCAATCGCATTGCCGTATTTGCCAGTTGTCCAATTCCCCATAGTACTACTTGCGGACACTGTTCCGTTATTGTTATTCGCTGAATCATCATAAACAGTTCCTCCTTGATTTTCGTCAAATCTCCAATAAGCCACACTGCTTGTCCCAGCTGTTGTCCCTCCTCCCAAAACAACTGCCATTCCTTGATTATAATCCACTCTCATTTCAAGAGCAGTGCGGGCGTAGTTGTAAATCCGGACTTCGTCCAAAATACCGGAGAAATAATTTGTCCCGTCAGAACCGATTCTTACCATTGTGCTTGACGCATCTGCCGGAGGCGCGTTAGCGCCGTTAACCACTCCCCCCAATGCCTTGCCGTCAAGATAAAAAGTAGTTGAAGTGCCGGAAAGCGTTGCTCCAAAATGATGCCAAGTGCTGTTAGTCAGCGAAAATGTTGCGTCTGACTCATAATTGGTTCCGTCAATTTTAAGGACCATCGTATTAGCGCTTGTGCCGAATCCAAAAGCGTATCCCGCAGTGCCCGAATCCTTGTGGACGAGCCATTGTTGCGTGGTTGTGGCAAAATTGGTCGCCTTCACCCAAGCAGAAATTGATAAGTTTCCTTGTATGTTTGTACTCGCTGAATTAGAACTGGTTGCCACATCATTCGTGCCGTCAAAAGACAAAGCATTTCCGAATTTCCCGGAACTTGTCCATGTCGCCCCCGAAATCGCCAAATCATTATTATTCGTGGTGTCGTCATAACCGGTTGTCCCGGCGCCGGTATCAAACCTAAAATAAGCAATTGGCGCAGTAGTTGTCCCTACAGTGCCTGAACCGAATTGAATGGGCAGGGCGGCGGCTAATTCGGCGTTATAATTCCTTAAAACCTGCGCTGATGTTAGGGTGAAATTATAGAAATAAAGTTCATCAATGTCGCCTCCAAAAAAATTATTATAAGAATCAGCTGCTGCTTCGCCAGCGCCCACAACAAAACTTTGCGACCCGTCAGTTATTGAAGAAACAGGCGTTGATAAACTGGGATTAAATTTGGCGATATTGGTTAAATAAACAGGCGTGGTGGTGCCGTAAAATCCGCCGAAGATAAAATTCTTCCCTCCGCTCGTGTCATGAATTGCTGGCGCGTCTTTAAGCCCGGTCGGCAAATCATAACCAGTGTCAGAAACAGCCGTGGACGGAGAAGAAGGGTCAAATTTATAAATATTGGTATTGTATATTTCGTCGGTATTATTCCACCCTCCAAATATGTATATCTCGTTGGAATCTTTATAAGTTGCTGATGTTCCTCTTAATTGTTTTGGAAGCGCGCCTATACTTGTAGTGGTGGCTACCCCACTGGAATAATTATACTGGACAACCTCTGTTAAATAAGTGGGCGTTGTTGTTCCTTGATAACCGCCAAAGATATAAAACTTTGCTCCAGCAGAATCATAAACAGCCGGCGCGTCTTCTCTCCCGGAAGGCAAGTCGTGCGTAGTGTCAACAGCATTGCTTGAAGGCGAAGCAGGGTCAAAAGTATAAATATTAGTATTAAATTGGGAATTAGTATTATCCCAACCGCCAAAAATGTATATAAGATTGTTGGTGGTATTCAGGGCTGCGCTAGCCCCGGCTAACTGAACCGGCAAATCGCCAATGGAAGTGGATGTGGCAACTCCACTAGCTATACTATATTCAACAATTTCATCAGTATATGTCGCATCAGTCCCTGATAACCAATAACCGCCAAAAATATATGCCTTGTTGGTTGAGGAATAATAAACAGCAGGGGCATATTCCAATCCTTGAGGCAAATCATGGCCCGTGTCAGTGGAATTAGTTGTAGGCGAAGATGGGTCAAATTTATAGATATTAGTATTGAATTGGGAATCGCTATTATTATAACCACCAAAAATATACGCTTCATCAGCATCTTTAAAAACTGCGCTTGCTCCTCGAAGTTGCACTAGTAGATTAGCCGTATTCCCTACTTCCCAGCCAGTGGTTGTTACAGAGGATTCCGCCTGCCCGTCAATATAAAAGGAAACTGAAGGAGTTACAGAATTATAAACAGCCACCACATGGTGCCAATCAGTGTCAGTGATTGTAGTGGCGCTGGTGGAAGTAGAGCCAGCAGCGGAGTTTTCCAAGGCCAAAGCCAATTGGTCGGAAGAGTCAATCAAAAATCTATAACTGGCTGAAGAATTATTCCATTTGTTGGCAATAATATCTATATTTGAAGAAGCGTCCCTTTTAATCCAGGCAGTGATGGAAAATGAACTGGTCGGGCTTAATGTGGAAGAGTCGGAAGTAGTGGCAACATCATCTGTGCCGTCAAAACTCAAGCCGTTGCCGAATTTTCCAGTAATCCAGCTGGCGCCGGAGATTGTAAGGTCATTGTCATAATTTGAGCCATCATAAGCAGTAGAGCCCGAGCCCTCGTTAAAATGCCAAACAACTATCGCGCCCTCCTGATTTTCTTCTGCGCCATAAGTAATATATGTATCTGTCATACTCAAATACTGCGCCTCAATCCATTCCGCAGAGCGGGCAGAGCTTGAAATGCGGACTTCGTCCATAATGCCGTCAAAATAAGTGGCTCCCTCTCTTCTCCCGATATCCAAATCACTAGCGTTTAAGCCGGTATCAGTAGTCACAACCACATATCGCCAATTCGTGTCTATTGTAGTGGTGGCTATTCCGTTTACATAGATTGTGGGACTGGTAAAACCAGTAGTAGTGGCATTACCGCTACTGACACTAACATAAGCGCTGCCGTTTAAGTCAATAATATCCTTAGTTGTGTTATCCGCCTTTATCCAAAGCTCTACTGTTTTTACGCCATTGTATGAGGCGCCGATATCTATCCAATCATCTGTGCCGTCAAAATCATTTGCGCCGTCAATTTTTCCAACAGCATCTAAATTTTCTGAAGCAAAACTGGAAGTGGCGGTTCCGTCATAATTATTGGAAGTAGAATCTATGTAAGCGCTGGATGATGTTGATGATTCTTGTAAATGCTGGACTATTTTGAAATTTGAATCCCAGACATTTTCCGCATCCTGCGCATCAGAAGCATCAGGGTTTCCATAATACATATATATGTAGTCAATTGTGGACTGAGCATCTATTTGGGGAATTTTTACCCAGACAGTAGAGGTAGCTGCTTCGTCCCACTTTTCTATTTCATATTTTAAAATCACTCCATTTGGGTCGGTGAAACGGATATCTTGTCCGCTGTTCTGTGTGTTTGCGTAATCAATCCGTGACGAGTTTAAACTCACCAAAACCGGAAAATTCGCCAGATTTTCTGTGGAGCTGGCGTTATTAAAAGTAAGCTTTCGTCTGTAGTGCCATCCATCGTCAAACCAATCAGCTTCTGCTGATCTGCCTTGAAAAAAATAAAAAGAAAGCCCTAAAACCACTGCCAAAACCAAAACCGCTCCAGTGATATATTGGATTTTTTTCTTCTTTGGGAGTTTTTTCCACTTCTTATTGATTATTGATAAATAATCAGTGATCATTGGTTTTAATTTTTTGTTTTTTCTTTTTTGTCTTTGAGGCCCGGCCTCATCAACGAGGCCGGGCCTCGTGGGGTTTGTTGCTCTCTTGGCATAGATGTTTGACATCTACACAGCTTTAACCGCTATCCACTTGACAAGCTTTTTGGATTTGCTATACTCAAGATAGCAACGCTACCCTGGGGTAAAACCCGGGGGTTTTCTTTCTAAATTCAGCTCTATTTCCTTCTTATAATCATCTAAATATAAATGCCAGCAATATTTTAACTCCCATGCCATATTTTTCTCAAAAGCCCAAAAAATAATATTCTTCCCTTTGTCTTTTACTATATAATTCTTCAACTCATAAAAATCACTATCACCGCTAACTATTATAACTATGTCCAAATCGTCAATCTCCCTTACAACACCTAAAACAATTTCTACATCAACATCTCCTTTTTTCATAAACTTACCAGCCATAGGAGTATATTTTAATCTCTTTTCTTTAACTGTTACATAGGGTTTTATATTCTTCAAAAATTTTTGTGTTCCAAAATAAACAGCATCGCTTTTGTCAGGCACCGCGATATAATAATTGATAAATTGTAAATCGCAGTGAGCTTCTAAAAATTCTCTAAATCTTTTAATATCAATTCTCCAGCGATATTTAATATAGGAGTGATAAAGATTAGAATCATCACAAAACACCCCAACTTTCTTATTTTTAAGGTTTTCTAATAATTTATTTATTTTTATCTCAATTTCAGCCATTTTTTTCCTGAATTATCAATTATTTTTTCTTTTTTGTTCTTTATTCTGTCGGTCGGAATCAGACTTCAATACGCTCTCTTTATCTTTCTTTTTCTTTTTTTTCTTTTTTTCTTAATGATCAGTTATTAATAATCAATAATAATTGACGCTAATCAATTATCTCGGGTTCGGGAGCTGGCTCTGGCTCCGATTCCTCTACCACACACTCCCCTTGGGTTTCACAACCATTAGTTAAATCGTTGTCGCAGTTGTTAAATCCTTCTGCGCAGACGCAGGAAGCAACACAAGTTCCGCACCCTTCTGTTCCTAAACAGGAATTCTGACATTCTCCGGCCAAGTTTAGGGAGCTGTCGCAAGAGGTTATCCCGCAATCACAATTTTCATCAATCTGACCATCGCAGTTGTTGTCTAATCCATCACAAATCTCTTCTAATGGCTCACAAACTGGCTCTGGCTGTTCACAATTTTCATCAATCTGACCGTCACAATTATTATCTATCCCGTCATCGCAAACCTCTTCTGCGCTTGGATTGATTGCGGAACTCCAATCATCACAGTCATCACTATTCGGCACATACCCTTCTATCTGGCTTCCCTCATGAAAATTATTTGATACCCCATATCCGTCTCCATCATTGTCGTAATAGTAAATAATAGTAGTCGCACTGCCTGTGTTGCTTGCCGGAGTTGTCGAAACAACGCTATCTGCCCCTACAACGCACTCTCCTGCCTCTGTTATGGTCTGCCCGTTCTTTATCTTCAAACAATAGGGCTGACCAGTTGCTTCATCATATAAGGTAATGCCGGTTGGCTTGGCTTGAGTGCCGACTTCCAATTTTCCGGCTTTCAAACTGTCTATCACCAAAGCTCCATTTTCATCTATGACCAAGCCGAGTGACGCAAGTCCTGTTTTCAATTCATTGACATCCAGTTGAACAATCTGCCCTGTCATTTGATTTTCCTCAACAGTCAAATCTGTACTAGTCGCATTTAATAATATTTTTAATTCCTCTATTTGTAATTGTTGTTCTTTGATGCCCCCAAGCAAAAGCGCGCCGAGCTTATCGTAATGAACGCCGTAATACTTTTCTTCCGTTCCCTCTCTTGTAAAGGCAAATGTTAATTCCGGTATAACCGGCAGAACTTCCTGCGCCATTATGCCCAAGCGTTTTTTGTCCTCATTGGCGTCATCAAGGTCGTGATATTTGTATGCGTTCAATTGAGATATGATATCCAGCGCTCCAGCCAACGGCTCTATGTCTTTTTTCAACCTTATATCCGATGTCACAAGGGCAATAGCGTTGGTGGCAGTATCTCTGTATGCCGCTGTGTCTCCGTCTGCTGTCCAAGTAGTCATTTTTATTCGTCCATTGACTTCTAATTTCTCGTCTGGGTCTGTTACCCCGATGCCGACGTTGCCGCCATTTAGTATTGTGAACTTTTCGCTAATTCCAGAAGCAACGGCATCAGTCCCAGAAGCGTTTAATGGCAAGGTAAAAAAGTGCCAACCGCCGTCTATAAAACCGAATATTCCTCCATATCCATCGTCAAGATACCTCCACCCTACATTTGGGATAACATAAGTATTTGGGTTTAGAGCATACCAATCATTGCTTGATCCTAAATAACCACTTATTCCAACACCTTCATCAGCATGTCCCATTACGATATTTCCATCTACTTGTAATTTTGCTTGACTATGGGGAAGTTTGCCCAAACCAACGTTACCAAACGAATCAATTGTTAATCTTTTGAATTTGTTTACTGTATATGCAACATCAGTAGCAGCACCAGTCCACGCAGTGGTTGTCATTGCCGTATCAGATGCTATAGCAGTAATTACATGTGATTCAGCATTGGCATTGATATTATCACCCAAATTAAAATCAGTAGTAAATTGAGTTCCTGTGCCTATTGTGGAAGTACCTGACGCTGTTACAGTAATAGTTCCAACTCCAGCTTCTGGGCGAACAACTTGTAGTAATCCTTCTGGACTCGTCGTCCCGATGCCGACGTTGCCACTCTCCAAAACAGTAAACACTTCCGTCCCCCCTGTTTCAAAGAGGTTCAGGATGTCGGTAGTTGATGTTGATTGAACCGTAAGTTTTGCGTGTTCTGTAGTTGTTCCTATACTAACATTATCTAATCCTATCTCATTTGGATAAAGAACGGTTCCAGAATCAGTCCACTCGCCTCCTCCTGCGGCCGCTGCCCAAGAAGGAATCCCGCTTGCCAAAGTAAGAACTTGAGTATCGCTTCCTTTTGCTAAAGTATTCATCACACCCGTATCAGAAAAGTAAGCGATTGAACCCGTTGCCACTGCTAACCAATTTTGTCCAGTCCCTCCCCATTGAGTGCCAACAGGTGTGCCATTCCAAATACCAGTTCCTATGGTTCCAAGAGTAGTAATTGTCGTTGAGCCAGTATTAGCCAATAAAGACATAGAACCAAGTTCCAAAGAAGTCCTGCCTGTTGCCGCTACCAATCCCGCAGAACCGCCATCCCATTTAAGTCGGTCAGTGTAAGCGGTATTCCAATTAGCTGAATTATTAGTAATAGAAGTATCCCAAGCAGAACCAGTGCTTAAAGCAATTCCTGCCCCAGGATAAACCATACTGACTTTATTATTAAAAGTAGTCCAGTCTGTTGCCGAAAGATAACCACTAACCGCAGTCGTAGAAGTTGGCATAGAAAGAACTCCACTGGAAATAGAGAGTGGTGTTGTGGCTGTTGTGTGTGTGGTTGATGCATAAGCAAGAGGAAAAGACAAAGCGTCTTGTTTGGCATTCCAAGTTGCTGCCGAAGCAATCCTGCCATCGGCAAGAGTTCCTATCCAGTTAGAGGTAAAAGTATGGACATTGCCCGATGAAGTAATGGTTATTCCTATATTCGTATCGCTTGAAGTCGCAAAAGTT
>JAHIFQ010000006.1 GCA_018900835.1 Patescibacteria group bacterium | reverse complement strand
TAATTTTCCCATTGATTGTAATTGTAGCAAGAAGAACCAGAACATCCTTTTTTGTTCTTCTCTCTTTGAATTGAATCTCCTGAACATCTGTAATTGTTAGTCCAAGAATCGCTACCGCAGTCCTGACTGGTTTTCCAAGAAGCATTGGAAAAACAAGAAGCATTAGAGCACCCCTTGTCTAACCATTTTCTTTGTAAAATATTGCCTGAACATTGATAATCGCTTGTCCATCCATCATCCCCGCATTCGCTTGATTTATCCTCTCTCGCATTGCAGGAATTGTACCAATAAACATCATTGTCATTACAGGATTTGTAGTTGTGGGTTGTGCATTCCACAACGCAATTCCCATTCTGGCAGACCTTGCCAGCTCCACAGCTTGTAATAGAAGACCATTCTAAACAAGTATCGCAATCATAGTTTCCGCAGGTCTTGTAACTGGTATTGCTAGCGCAGGTCTTTTGACCATAGTATGAGCATTCGTCTGTACAGCCGGTGGGACAGATTTGGGCATAAGCAATATAATCCCCTGCAGAATCAGACACATTCCCTGAAAACGCAAAATGCGCCTTTAGAAAAGGTTGAACCAATAATACAAGAGCAAAAAGAGTTATAACAACAAAAAATACTTTTGCTTTATTCATATTTTTTATGCCAATATAACGCTATTAGTTTTGACCTAACTGTACACTATTTTATATATTTTGTCAATAGATTATTATAGTTTACGCCTGTTAAAAAAAATTGTCAATAATTTTGACCAGACCAACAACAAGGCGGACATCCTGTCCGCCTTGTTGTTTGACTATAAAATAACTACTCATACGCTTGTCGGGGCTATCCTCCACAAGTTTCAGTTCCATTATAAAGGAATCCCTGTTACGCCTCCCATCATGAACATCTGAAAAAATGGCATTAATAAATCTATTATATTATTTGGACTGTCAGGCGCAAGAATCTCTTGTGGCTGATTAAACTCGGAAAAAATCATTTCAAAACCCAAAGCGGTTTTCTCTGTCTGTCCACTATCCTTATTAAGCGCATAGAAACTCTCATTTGCCTCAATCTTATAAACATACTTATCTTTGACCCCTATCCAGATTTCAAATTCTATGTCCCCTGCTTTTTCAAGCGCATCCTCTATTTCCTTTATATTTTCTTCATCACTCGTCTCTACGGGCAATAAGGAGCCAAGCTCTTCTTTTATTGTCTTAGAAACACTGACTAAAAAGTTTTTCGCGTTCTCGCGGTCTATGGCAACCAGATAATGATATGCTAAATTTCCATCTATTTTCTCGTTACGCAATTTTGATTTTGTTTTAAACAAAGGGTATTCATTTAAAAGATTCATTACTTGGTCTTTTATTTTTCCGGATTCGGCCTCATCGTTTAAAATCGCCAAATTAATACCCAACTCCTTTGGGTCAAATTTGTACCACTTTCCCACAAACTCACTTATATCTATTCCAGAAGTAGCTAATTGAAGAGTTAAAACAAGCGGTATGGTTACATTCATATAGAAAACATTATCTATTGAACGCAATTCTGCGTTAAAGCCAACCTCTATTCCTCCTTTTACAAAAGAGATATCAAATAATGCCTGCGATTTGGGGTTGTTCGGGTCTATCTTGTCTTCTTTGGCATCAATTGTTATTTCTGTCTTCCCTTCTGCGCTGTCTGCTGGTTTAATGCTAATTATTGCCATTGTGCGCATACTATTAAGTCCTGACATATTATCCAGCGCCTCCATAATAATCTTATTTGGAGAAGGTCTTAATGGATTCCATACAGGATCCCAGATTCCCGAGGCAAAAACAATCCCCATTCCAATAATAATAACAACTATTCCAACAGCGACCCCAAAAACAATATTCTTTTTCGGTTTTTTAACAGGTATTTGCAAAGATTCACTTGACTGATTAATGGTTCCACCTACATTATAATTTTGCTCTTGTTCATCCATAAAATTATATTAATAATTAATGATTGGTGATTATTGATTGATGATAAATTATTACTGATTAATGATTATTAATTAATGATTATTGACTAATCTAAAATTTTAATCTTAAACCTCTTCGGGTCCACCTCAATCCTATCCCCTCTTTTTATCTCGTCCTTCAAAAGCGCTTCTGCTAAAACATTTTCCACTTTGTCCTGAATTACTCTTTTCAAATTTCTCGCGCCGAAAGTGATGTCATACCCAAGCTCAACAATTTTCTCTTTGAGCTCTTGAGTAATTATAAAATCAATATTCTTTTCTATCAATCCCTCTTGGATTTTGCCAAACATCAACTGTGCTATATCCAGAAGATTCTCCTTGCTTAACGGCTTGAATAGAACTACTGCGTCAAATCTGTTTATAAACTCAGGGCGAAATATCCTTTGGTCAAAAAGCTTGTCTAATAATTTTTCTTTGACAATGCTAAAATCCAAATTGTTCTTTAAAGCGTCTAAAATAACTTCGTAGCCAGCATTGGAAGTGGCGATGATAATCGCATTCTTAAAATCTATTCTCCTGCCCAAGCCATCAGTGATGCGGCCATCGTCCAAAACCTGTAAAAACAAATTTAAAATATTCGGATGGGCTTTTTCTATTTCATCTAAAAGAATCAGAGAAAATGGATTTTCTCTCACTGGCGTGGTGAGCAATCCTTCTGTCCCCGAAAAACCCATCAAGCGAGGGATGTCCTCTTGAGATTGAAACTCTGACATATCAAGCCGAATCATTTTTTCTTCCGAGCCAAAATAAATTTCTGACAGCGCCTTTGATGTTTCGGTTTTACCGACACCGGTCGGACCCAAAAATAGAAATCCTCCCATCGGCCCCTTCCTTTCTTTGAGTTTAGCCCTGGCTCTGCGTAGGGCAGTGGAAACCTCTCTCACCGCCTCCTCTTGATTGATAATCCTCTGGTGAATAAGCCCTTCTAAATTAAGCAATATCTCTTTCTCTTCTGTCTCTATTTTCCCCACTGGAATTTCAGTTTTCCTGGACACTATCTTATCAATATCTTCTGGCAAAATCCATCCTCCTTTTTCTGTTGTTGTTTTCACCATCGCTTCCTCCAGAACTTCAATTGCTTTTTTCGGGAACGGCACATCTGCTATGTATCTCCCTGTCAATTCCAGAATTTGTTTCAGGGCAGGATAGGTTATAAATTTATGGTATTTGGCTTCCAGCACAGGCGCCATCTTCTGCAGCATTCTCATTGTTTCCTGTGGTGTTGGCTCCTGGATTTCCACTTTGGAAAAAAGATTTAAAATAGTTGGATTTTCTTCAATATTCTTATGAAGACCGGCATAACTGGCAATCGCAATAATTTTGAATTCAGGAAACTTTAAATATGAGGATATAAGGCCGGAGATATCTACTTTGCCAGGAGCCGGCTCTCTGCCTACAAAATTATGAAATTCATCAATAACCAAAATTACATTTCCCGCATTTAGCGCCTCTTTAAAAATCTTATCCAAAACATCTTCCACTTGGTCCAGATTCTGCATCTGGGCAAGCAATTGAGGAATTTTCAATTCCAAGACCCTATTGTAATTTACTGACTGTAAACTTTGTCCCTTGTTGCTTTTTACAGCTATTGCCTTAATAACATTTTCCATTCCCACTCCCGGCTCACCGACCAAAAGAACATTATTCATTGCTGGACTGGATAAAGTGCTTTCCACTTGCTCAATTTCTTTTTCATAACCAATAACTGTTTCTATCCATTCATTAAGCACCAACTGATTATAATCAATTGCATACTCGTCAAGAGTGATTGTATACCCGCTTGACCAACTCCTGCCTATGCTCCCTTTCCGGGCTAAATTATCATAATCCCAAAACCTTTTTCGCCTTTTCTTTTTATCCTCTTCTTCCTCCCACCATATCACCGCATTTCTTACATCATTTGGCCTCAAATCCGCTTCCAGTAAAAACAAGCCCAGTGTGGGTTCATTTTTCGCCAAGGCAAAAAACATATCTCCCGGCTCAATATGTTTATGTTTTTTGCTTTGGGCGATTTCAAAAGCATCTTTCATGGATTGTTCAAATTTCTGGGAATAAATGCCATGGCTCAAACTATCTTGACTTTTCTGCGCTGAAAAATGTTCTGTTAATTTACGGCCCAACGCTTCAATGTCTATCAATAAACGCGATAAAATAAAATTCAGTTTAGGGTTTTCCTTCAAAAGAAAATAAAGAAATATGCTGGTATTTATGGGAAAGATATTCTTTTTCTTTGAAAACTTGATGGCATAATCAAGTCCTCTGGCAGTATCAATACTTAAGAATTCTGCTATATTGACCACTGGCGTTATTTCTGGGATTTTTGGATTACTAATTTTTGTTTTTATAAAACTGCTTATCAAAAAACAAATAATTCCAAAACTAAAGAAAACTAAAGAAAAACCAAGAAGAAAATCGTATTCATCTCCTAATCCTGCCCCGGTGTTGGCAAAGATAAATATAAAAGCTGAACAGACAGAAACAACAAAGAAAATCGCCTTAAGCCCTGAAATCATTGAGGCAAAAAGACCTTCGGAAATCCGCATTGCCCTGAATATCGCTGTTTTTTGGAAATCAAAATTAAACATTAAAATAGAAATTTAATACCATAAACGAAAAATATGACTATGATTGCCGGTAATAAAATCCAGCCGAAAAAAACGATTGCCCCTAAAAAGAAAATAATGGCTTCAAATATGACGCCAAAAATGATCAGAAAAATCCTTATTATCGCTCCTAAAACTCTGGCAAAAGTATTTGAGACAAGTGTTTCTGCATATCTGGAAAAACTGAATCCCCTGCCATAAGACCATTGATAACCGTGCCATGGAGCGAAAAGAGTTCTGACCAACGCAACAATGGAAAAGAAACTCAAATAAGAGCGGAGATAATTTTTCCACGCCTTGCCGAGTTCTTTTGGCACATCATAAAAATGCCAAACAAAATATTGAGCAATGACATTCTGACTCATTAGATAATTTTACCAGAGTTATGAAAAAACAACAAAGGGCAAGAGGATGTTTCAAAATATCAACTCCTGCCCAATTACTTTCTGCGCTCAATTACGTATCGCACTGATTCAAGCGGTTCCCATGATACCAGTTCATCTCCTTCCAATCCTCCATACAACGAAGCCAACGCGAATGCCTGCTCTATTATAGCGAGTAAGCGTTCCAAGTCCTTTCCTCTTACAACCTTCCCTTTGCCATCTTTGGTCACACTGATCAGGGCAACTGTCTTGCCTCTTTCTCTTTCCGTTTTCTTACCATCAAATATGCCCATAATAATTCACCTCCTTGGCGCATTTCTAGTTATTAATGGGCTAACCTGATAATACTCCCAAGACCACAAAAAAACAATAAACCGCCTTGGTTAAGGCGATTTTAACAGCGCAGTGAATGCTGTGGGCGCAGATGGACTCGAACCATCGGCCTCTATCGTGTGAGGATAGCGCTCTAACCAACTGAGCCATGCGCCCCATTTTCTCATCTTACTACTTTAATTTTTGCCAGTAAAGGACTACAATGAAACTATGCAGGTATTTGATTATCATATCAATCCAAAATCAAAAAAGGGCCTAATATTCAAAAGTTTTTATTTCCAGCCGGAAAATGAACACGAAAAGCCATTAGGCGATTTATGTATTATTGGTGAATTTTCCGACTCGCTTTCAAAAGACAAAAAAATTCTTGAGGACTTGAGTCATAATATAAAAGAGGGGTATTTTTCTGATGTCCATAAGACGCCATTAGAAGCCCTGAAGTCAGGACTTCAAAAAGGAAACAAGTTTCTTGAAGAATTGTCGCTTCAAGGCAATGTGAGGTGGCTTGGAAATTTAAGCATTGCTGCAATTGCTGTTAATGGCGTTGATATCCACTTCTCAAAGTCAGGCAATGTCAAATTGCTTCTTTTAAGAAGCGGAGAATACCACGACATTGGCGAAAACTTGGAATTCCAAAAACAATCACCAGACAAACCAACTCAAATATTTTCCAATGTTGCTTCTGGAAATCTCATAGATAAAGATAGGGTTATTATCTTAACTCAAGAATTGTTTGAATTTTTTCACATACACATAGCAGAGCCAATTTCCAATTTCCCAAGCGTAACGCCAAACACATTGGCTAAACTTTTAAAGGATAATAAAAGCGAGATGAAAGAATATTCTGGCGTGATGTTTGTGATGGCGATTAACAAGAAAGGAATAAAAAGACAGTGGTGGCCTATTATCAAAACGCCTTTGGCTAAAAAAATAGCCCTGATTATCGCATTTATTGTCATATTGCTTTTGTCTTTTTGGATATTCAGGTAATTTTTTGTGGTTTTAAAAGCAAAAAGCCCTTTGTTAGGGCTTTTTGCTTTTCTCTTTCAATAAATTACTTGAGCTCTATTGTTGCTCCAGCTGCTTCAAATTTCTTCTTAATTTCTTCTGCCTCTTCTTTCTTTGCCTTTTCTTTAATCATCTGCGGCTCTGTGGCTGCTGCGTCTACCATATCCTTTGCTTCTTTCAATCCTTGCGCAGTAACATCTCTGACAGCTTTGATAACATCAATTTTCTTATCCCCTACTGTCTTTAAAATTATATCATATTCTGATTTTTCTTCTTCAGCTCCTGCTCCAGCTGCTGCTGGCGCTGCTGCCATTACTACTGGCGCAGCTGCGCTTACTCCAAATTTCTTTTCAAAAACTTTCACCAATTCTGCTAAATCAACCACCTTCATATCTTCAATCTCTTTGACGATTTTAGCAAACTTCTCCGGGACTACTACTTCTTCTTTTTTATCCTCTTTTGTGTCTTCTGCCATATTTTTATGAATTAATTATTTAATTATTGATTAATTATGATTGATAATTGACCATTGAAAAACTATTATTGCTTTTCAGCAATCGCCTCAAGGACGCACATCAGACCTTTTATAAGTTGTCGTTGAACAGTTACAAATCCTGAAACCGGCGCAGAAAGCGTTCCAACTAATTTCGCAAAAAGCTCTTGTTTGGATGGCAACTGAGCCAATGCGATAACTTCTTCTGCTGACATAAATTCGCTTTTTGTCCCATCAGAAATATATCCGCCAATAAGCTTTAACATATTCTGCTCTTGCGAAAACTGATAAGCGGTTTTTACCGGCGCTATCTCGTCTTCAAAGCCGAATATCAACGCTATTTCGTTTCCTAATTTTTCTTTTGGAAAGTCAAGATTCTTTTCTTTAAAAGCCAATTGGGCTAATGTTTTTTTGACTACTATGAATTTTGCTCCTGCTTCCCTCAATTTCTTCCTTAGATTCACCAAATCGCTAAATTTCAAACCAGAAAAATTAACAAAAACCATTGCTTTCTGTTTTTCAAGATTTTCTTTTACTGTCTCAACTATTTGTTTTTTCTTTTGTTTTGTTAACGGCATATCTTTAAAAAAATAAATTGTCTCCGGAATTACCGCAGACCAATAACTTCAATGATAAATTATCATTAACTATTATTACCTCGATGGGATTTATCCGTCTTGATTGCCAAGGCGCGACCCATTGTCTACGGTTCATCCTCTCAAGTTTCGCGAAGCAAAATTTGGGAGGATTTCTATTGTATTGTCCAGTATATCTATTTTAAAAATCCTGTCAAGGACTATTTAAAATCAATGGACACGGGGAGCATCATGGTAGTAACCATGCGGATCTCCGTGTGCTATCTCCACTTTACTTCTTGTTAGCAACGAGACCGGGTCTCGTTGCGACTTTTTCAAAAAACAAGACCCAGTAGCTCGAGAATGCTGCTGGGTCCGCGAGTCTCTTTGTAGCGTTTAAGGCAGGCTATCCGAACGGTGTTGTTAAATATTTCTTACAAAACCTTTCGATTTCCTACTCATTATAGGATTTTTCTCGAACATCACCCCCTGTTCTAATAAATTTTGCTTCTTAAATGATAACAGATTTAGGATTGTTAGTCAAGTGTTGAACTATACTTTTGCCAAATTCTTCAGCAGAATATGGGCCATTGGCTGTTATAATGTTTCCATCGCAAACCACTGATTTGTCTAGATACTCTGCCCCGTTTTCCTGCAAAACCTTAATTGGTTTCTTATCCATTATACTTGACCAAACTGTTGCCCTTTTTCCTCTTAAAACCCCTGCGTGCGCGAAAATTGCAGGCGCAATACAAATTGCTGCCAATAATTTCCCTTGTTGATTCGCCTTTCTGATAATTTCCAAGACCTGTTCGTCGTCAATGTATTTATAAGCGCCAGGTCCGCCAACAAAAACCACAGCATCAAGCTGTGATATATCAATCTCGTCAAATGTAATATCAATCTCTGCCTCTCCCCCGCTTCCGCCAATAGCTGTTCCTTTTTGCGAGCTGACTGTAATAACTTCAAAACCAGCGCCAAGAAAAATATCTTTGGGAATAAAATACTCCTCATCCCTAAAATTCCTAAAAGAAATTATAATAGCTATTTTCCCCATATTTTAAATATTTTGCCTTCAATTCCCCTGTGGATAACTTTCCCTAAAAAATTACCCGCCCAGGGCGGGTTGTGAGATTCCCTATATCTGGCGTGGGTTTCGGGGTTTTGTGAAAATTACGAGGCCCGGCCTCGTAATTCTGTCAGGTGGGTAATTCCGTCGTTTATTTCAGATATTTTTGGATGGCAAGATTGTGTTCCTGTAAGGTTCTACTAAAAATAGTTTCTCCATCTGGTTTTGACATAAAATAGTTATAATTGCTTTCTTTTGGATAAATCGCTGCCTTGATGGCTGAAAGACCTGGATTGGAAATAGGTCCAGCTGGCAAACCAGCATATTTATAAGTATTATATGGCGACTCTATTTGCGTATCCTCCACAGAATAACGCCATTTATCAATACCTAAGGCATAAGCAACAGTGGAACATGACTGCAAAGGATAATGATTCTTCAATCGTTTCCAAAAAATTCCTGATACAATTTCACGGTCTTGTTCAATAGCCACCTCTTTTTCTATTATTGAAGCCATTATAATTATTTCAAATATCGTTTTGCCTTGTGATTGAATCTCTGTCCTCATCTCCGTAGTAATCTTCTTCCCAAAGTTAGTCAATAATATTCTTACAATCTCCTCTGGATTAGCTATCGGCTTAACCCAATAAGTATCTGGGAAAAGATATCCTTCTAAGTTATTTCTTTCCGGTTTATCGCTCAAAAAATCAAATTCTTCGACCAATCCATCTAAAGAATTAACTACTCGCAAAAAACTTTCTGGCTGACAAATCCCCTTGTCTTCAAGATATTCGGCTATATCCATTATATTCCAACCCTCAATAATAGTAATCTTGAGCCCTTCTGTTTCTCCGCTGATAATCTTGTCAGCGATTTCTTTTATAGACATAGAGCTGGAAATCAGATAGTCCCCTGCTTTGAGCGCTGATTCTTTGCCCTGCAAATAAACATAAATACTGAAAAAAACATCACCCCTGATAAAGTCCTGATTTTTCAGATTAACGGCTATCTCGGCGAGTGAGTCGCCTGCTTCAGCTCTAAATATTCGCTCTGCGCTATCCGCGGAAAGAGGAACATAAATCTGAATACGCGCAAAAATAAAGATAAGCAGGGCGAATATTATAAAAATTAAGATGGCTTTTTTCATTTATTTTTTCTTAAAATCATTTTTTCACCAACGGGACAAAGACAAATCCTTGATATTCTTGTTTTTCAAAAGACCCATTCGCTTTTTTGGTGAAAACGCAGATGGAATTATTTATCGGCATAACTATTTTACTGTTGATTTCAACCTGTTCTCCCCAAGCAGATGGCACACTCTCCGCAGAAGCTGAACAAAGAATCCTATCAAAGGGAGCTTCTTGCGGATAGCCCTTTCTTCCATCTCCTATGATAAATTCTAACTTATCCTGTTCAATAAATCCATACTTCCTGGCATTTCTTTCTCCGAATTCTTTTAATTCTGGAATAATTTCAATTCCAATCACCTTGCCTTTATCACCGACTATATGGGCAAGAAGAGCGCTTGTCCAACCAGACCCAGAGCCAATATCAAGGATTTTATGCCCTGACTTGGGTTCTAATTTTTCCAGCATAAATGCCACTACTAATGGTTGTGAAATTGTCTGACCAAGACCTATTGGCAACGCCTCATTTACCTCTGCCATCTCTTTGTAGTCATCGCCTAAAAAATCCTTGCGATTAATTGCTTGAAACGCTTTTATAATCTCCGGAGTTTTTAACCATCCCTGTTTAATTAAATCGTTTATAAGAGACATTTTGTAAAAGTAAATTTGAGATAAGGTGAGCGGCTACTCATAACTCCTCAGCGCTTCTGTGGGCTTAAGTTTAGCTGCCCGTCTCGCTGGGAAATAACCAGCCATGCATCCAACGAAAAACGAAAACAACAATCCAAAAATGATTAATTGAGGAGAGATATATGCTTCTAATCCAAAGGCAGAATCCCCTTTGGCATAATATTCTACAATCTTGGCAACAGTCAGGCCAAAAATTACTCCACCAGCTCCGCCAACCAAACCAATAATCCCTGATTCTATCAAAAATATAGTTATAATTGCTTTATTGGTGGCGCCTATGGCTTTCATTACTCCTATTTCTCTTGTTCGCTCTCTCACTGCAGTGTACATAGCATTGGTAATGCTTAATCCTCCAACGAAAATAGAAATAGCAGCAAAAAGAAAAACAGCTGCCTGAATAGCGCCCATAACACCGCCAACTATAGAACCCATTTTTTCAGAGGTCATTACAGAAAAATCAGAAACATCTTCTCCCCTTTTTCTCTTTCTCACCTCGTCTAAAACTTCTTCTATTTCCTCTGCTAAATCATCCGGCAAAATACCTTCTTTGGGTTTTACCATAATAGCAAAGGCATCGCCTGTTCTATCTCCTGTAACTTCCTGATAAATAGGCCAATCAACATAAATAGCAGTATCATCTTCTCTGCTGCCAACTGAATGCAAGATTCCTTTGACTTTAAATTTTCTACCATTAACAACAAGAGTGTCGCCTGCATGCAATTCTTCTCCAAAAAAATCTTCGCCAGCCACAATACTGCCAGCAATTAACTCTCTTTTTCCAGGCGTTGGCCAATCCCCCTCTCTTAAATCCCATCCTTGGAAATTAGTGAAAAAATCCTTTCCCTCATCAAATGGCAGACCTATGAGATAAACAGATTTTTGAATATTATTAAATCTTACAAATTGCGACTTCTGGTCTGTTTGCAATGCAACATCTACATTTCTTATATCTTTGACTGCTTGAATATCTTCTTTGCTTAACTTCTGGCCACCAGCCATAGTCATCATTAAATTTTCTAAAGAACCAGGCATAACCATTATTATCTCCCCGCCAAGAGCGTTCAACTGTTTCATAATGGAATTCTGAAGCCCACTACTCAATGATATCAAGGTAATCACCAAGAAAATTCCCACCACAATACCTAAAATAGTGAGCCAACTCCTCAATCGCCTTGTTTTGATATTTCTTATCGCTATTATAAAATATTCTTTTATTTCTGCCATAAAACATCTTCCGCCTGTGAATGATTTTTAATAATCTGACCATCTTTAATATTTATAATCTGTTCGCTATATTCCGCTATCATCGGGTCATGGGTTACAACCACCAAAGTTCCTTTTTCTTCTTGATGAAATTTAGTAAGCATCTCCATTACTTTTTTTCCTGAATGAGAATCAAGATTACCAGTTGGCTCATCAGCAATAACTAATTCCGGCTCATTAGAAAATGCTCTGGCAATAGCTACTCTCTGTCTCTCGCCGCCAGATAGTTCTGCTGGCAAATGACTCATCCTGCTTTTTAGCCCCACTAAATCCAATAAATGCTCTGCCCTATTTTTTCTTTTTTCCTGCGGAATGCTCTGAAAAACCATTGGAAGCATAACATTTTCCAAGGCAGTTAAATTGTGCAAAAGATTAAACTGCTGAAAAATAAAGCCAATTTTTTTGCCTCTTATTTGAGATAATTTGCTTTCGGAGAAAATACTTGTGTCTTCCTCGTCAAGAAAAATTTTTCCCTTGCTCGGAGTATCAAGACAGCCAATCATATTCAAAAGCGTTGATTTGCCAGAGCCACTTGGGCCCATAATAGTAACAAAACAACCTGATTCTACTTGAAAATTAACGCCATGAAGCGCTGTGACCTCAACATTTCCTAACTGATAAACCTTCCAAACATCTTGAAGGCGGATGATTGATTTCTCCATATTTCTATTGAATAATCACTTGTTCTCCCTCTCTCAATCCTTCAATGACTTCAATTAGGTCATTGTCGCCTTCAAGTCCGATTTGAATTTCCTTCTCTTTTATTTTGCCATTCTCCATAATTTCCACCATAGCCCTGTCTCCATCTTTCTGCACAGCGTCTTCAGAAACAACCAATATATTTTCTCTGGAGTCAATAATAATTAAAACATCAGCCGTCATACCCTGTTTCAGCCCATCTGGAACTGAATCAAAATTAATTCTAACTTCGTAATACACAACTCCATCAATCAATTTTTCCGTTGGCTCTATAAATATCACGCGACCCTCAAATGCTTCTTTTGGGAACGCAACCAAGCTTATCTTTACCAAATCATTTTCCTCGATTTTGACGACATCCTCTTCATAAACATCAACCTCAATCTCAAATTCTTCTGAAGGTAAAACAGAAATTATCGGAATAGTGGCTTGGACTGTCTCCCCTGCTAATTTATCAACAGAAACAACAATCCCATCCACAGGGCTCCTTAAATTAGTGTCATAAATTTGGTTTTCTAAAATATCTACACTCGCTTGCGCGCTTCTCAATTTTGCCTGATAAAGATTAATATCTTCGGAGCGCGGGCCAGCAGTAACAAGAGTCAAATTATTCTCTGCTACTTTCAATGCGTCTTTTGCTGAAGCTACGCTTGCTTCAGCAATGTCTATATTGGTCTTATTGGTAATCTTTGCAGAGGAAATGCTCTGCTGGTCTCCAGTGATATTCGTATAAGCAGTATTTATATATCCCCTTTGGGTATCCAGAGATGTCTTGTCTGTGGAAGAAACCGTTTTACGATAGTTCTCACTTTCTATAATAATCCTGATTCCAGTTAAATCATCGCGGATATATGTTAAGTTTTTTTCAAAGTTTACAAGGGCAGAATCAATATTGCTTTCCGTAAAATTGAGCTTTGCCTCATCTAAGAAAATTTTCATCTCTGCTTGCGCCTTTTGTATTGAGTCCTTGTGCGCCTTGACTTCAAGAGAATATTGATAAGTGTCGCTGAAATATTCCCCCTGTATTGAGGTCACTGTTGTGAGTGCATTGTACGCCTTGAGATAAGAATCGTTTAAAGTATCAAAAGCGTCATCATAAGTTTCTTTTAGATTGTTGTCTGCGGATAAAACAGCGTTATCAAGGTCTTTCTCCTCATTCTCCAATGTGGTCTTGGCATTATCCACTGTTGTTTCAGCTACCCGGACTTCATCCACGCTTGCGCCTGCTGTTAATTTCGCCAACTCTGCTTGGGCCAATGCCAAATTCGCTTTTGCCTGTTGGAGCTGAATATATAATTGAGCGCTATTAAGTTTTGCCAACACTGTTCCTCTTGAAACCTCGTCGCCTGCTTTAATAAATATTTTTTCAATCTGGCCTATGCTTTTAAAACTCAAAGGAATAATATCTCCTTTTTTAACTATTCCGCTCTCCGAAATTTCTTGCACTACATCACCTTTAGTCACAGTATAAAAATCATAAGTATTGCCATTCCTTGAAGCGAAAATAATAATCACAGCTACAATCAAAATTGCGATTATACTCAAAATAATAATAGTTTTCTTTTTGAGTCGTATCTTCATAAAAAATCAAATAAATTAATTATTCTATTTAAATGATAACTGCAGGCCTCCTTGATATAGAACCATAGACCACTCCACTCTATTTCTGCCGAGATCGTTTCTCGGCGGATTTTTGAAGCAGGGGCGGCAGGGGTCGAACCTGCAACCTGTGGTTTTGGAGACCACCGCTCTGCCAATTAGAGCTACGCCCCTATATTTAATTTATAAATTACGACGAGCGAGAACGGCAAAATGATAAAAATATTTTTCCAATCCATCTAAAGAGCCACCATATTCGCGCTTATCTGAAACTGCGTCCAAAAAAACCTCTCTTGCCCTGCCAATCTCCTTAAGCCGACCCAGCCAGCGCGGGTCGTTCATGGTTAAATCAAATAATTCCAGAGCTCGCAATACAGCGCTTTCAAAAGTTTTCTCATCTTTGCCCTTCCATTTCAATGCCCGCCCCACTTCACTACCTATATTCCCAAGCTGCTCGTATAAAGAAAACTCTCCCCACTTTTCGGGACTCAACCCTTTATGAATCTTAATCGTAATATTGCTCATCTTCAATCAATGACTAATCTATTTAAAATATCTTTAATCTTTAATCTAGTTTCTGGACTCTCTACATCCCGAGAATAATTATTGAAAGATGGTTTAATGTTAATCATAGAATCAAATTCTATCCATTCGCCCCTTTCCCTGCCGGGGTAAATATTAACCCCCCATGTTTCTCCTCTTTTTGACCCTTCTTGTTCCATAAGCTTAACCTCTTCATCTGAATGGAAATCCCCACCCATTGCCATAATCCCCTGACCAATATCAATTACTGCCTTAACCAACTCTCCAAACCCCTGTTTGGCAATTTGATCTAACTGCTCCTTATTTATGGGATTTTTAACAATTTGTATTTCCATACTCTGGAATAAGAATTATTTCTTGGTTTCTTTGTGCAGGGTGTGTTTCCGGCATTTGTTGCAGAATTTTTTCAATTCCAATTTTACCCCTTCTGTTGTGGCTTCATGGGATTTTCTTGTATAATAATTGATTTCTTTGCACACATCGCACTTTAACCGTATAATCGCTTTCTTTTTCTTTGCCATATTTGTCTACGAGCGCAGCGAGTAGCTACAAATATGAGCACCCTGCTCAAATTTTGCCGTCACCTACGCTCTTTACTTTTATTTTAATTTTAATAATTTATTAACTTTCGCAGTCCGCGCGCAGCGAATAGCTGCATACTTCGTTCGGCGAAGCGGACTGCCTTCCGCTACTCTGCAAAATTTGGGCATGGGTCGCCATATATTTATTATTTATCTTTTTGGAGCCTGGGGGCGGATTTGCACCGCCGCTCTCCTCATTACCAATGAGGTGCTTTAACTGACTAAGCCACCCAGGCACTTCTTCAATTCGCCATCTCCCCAATATATTCCTAGACCCAACCCTTTAAGCGCAACTTCATTCTTTGTAAGGTTTTCTTTAATCTTAAACGGATCCCCGTTAGGATTATATTTTACATAGTTGGCCTCGCTCCGAGATCTTCTATGAATATTATACTTGTCCATCCAGTAAATCACCTGATGATAACTCCAATCTGTTTTATCCACTATTCCCTGAATCGATAAGCCGCTTTTATACAATTTTTCTAATTTTTCTTTGGCTATCATATGAATATGGTTGGAATCAAACTAACTCAAATTTTTGCAAAAGCAAAAATTTATGGGCAGGGAGGGATTCGAACCCCCGTAGGCCTAAGGCCGTGAGATTTACAGTCTCATGCGTTTGACCACTCCGCCACCTACCCAAAAATAAAAATTACTGAACATTAATAATTAATCATTAGAGACAGAAAATTGATTATTCATTAATTATCAATCTTAACAAAAATCGCCTTACTTTTCAATACTTCTGCTATTTTTCTTCTTCCAATCATTTATTTCTTTATGATTGCCTGAAAGCAAAATCTTAGGAACTCTCCATTTTGTTTTATTCTTCCCTGAATCAAAAACTTCTGGTCTTGTATATTGAGGATACTCCTCATGAATTTTGAATTTTGAATTTTGAATTTTGAAACTAAAAGATTCCTCTTTTAGCGACTCTTTTTTTATGACTCCAGGAATTAATCGGCTCACAGCATCTATCAGAACCATTGCTGGAATTTCTCCGCCTGTTAAAACATAATCCCCTATTGATAATTCTTCGTCTGCAATATATTTTGCTACCCTCTCATCTACTCCTTCATATCTGCCGCAAATTAAAATAATTTGCTCATATTTTTTTAATTT
>JAHIFQ010000005.1 GCA_018900835.1 Patescibacteria group bacterium | reverse complement strand
TCCCCTCTCCCAAATGACAGCAACCCAACTTAGAGCCAAGATTGCAGAGTTATTACAATCAATCTTGCAACTTCAAGTTGCTTTGCTGGAATTGAAAGGGGAGACAGGAGTTATCACAGGCATTCCTTCCACATTCAGCTTTACAAACAATCTGAAGCAGGGAATGTCATCTATAGATGTTAAGTATCTCCAGACAATCCTCAATTCTTCTACAGACACCAAGATAGCTGTATCAGGCGTTGGCTCTCCGGGAAAAGAAACCAACTACTTTGGTTCTCTAACCAAAGCAGCAGTAATCAATTTCCAGAACAAATATGCTTCAGGGATTCTCACACCTGTGGGACTTTCTCAAGGCACTGGATATGTTGGCTCTTCCACCCGAGCTAAGCTAAACACCCTGTTAGGTAAGTAATCCACTGCTTTGTTAGGTGAATGTTTAGAATGTTTAGGAATGTTTAGAGGTTCAACCTCTAAACACTGCTTTGTTAGGTGAATGTTTGGAATGTTTAGGAATGTTTAGAGGTTGAACCTCTAAACATAGATTAATCCAATCTAAATTGATAATGCTTTCCTTAATCTTTTAAATATATGGTGGGCGTTATTGAGGATTCCAAAGGAGGATACTCCTTTGGTTATCGGGCAGCTAAATAGAATTTTGCCCGATGATACCTTATTTGTTTTCCTTGTGAATCCAAAAGCCCCCTTTGATAAACTCAGGGGGCTTTTGTTTTGTCTTTACCTGTCTTTATCTTATTTTGTTTTTACCTGTCTTTATCTTATTTTGTCTTTACCTGTCTTTATCTTATTTTGTTTTTATTATTTTTTATCAAATTTCATCCACTTATGAAATTACGAGGCCGGGCCTCGTAATTTTCGTAAAATGGCGGAAGCCATATCAGTATTGAGGATTCTCACAACCCGCCCGGGGCGGGTAATTTTTGGAGGAAAGTTTTCCACAGGGCGCAGAAGAAAACAGAAAAATAGCGCTATTTTCTTTTTTTGTTTTTTTATAGTATGATGAAAGAATTAAAGATGATAAAAAAAGGCAATAAAAAATTAATTGTTGCTATTTTTGGGGTACTGTTTTTTGCCCTGCCTTTTTTTGTTTTTGCTTATTCTTCTGGAGCGCAGAATAAATTTTATTTAGAACAGGACTTTGACAAAAACGACCGCGAGACCATTTACGCTACTATTCGTTATGTCTCAACCAATGCTTATTTCTATATAGAAAACCAGTGGTGGGAGGGCTTGCCCACAGAGAGCAGAGATTCTTTGAACGCAAAGTTGGCTGATTTGGCAAAACATTTTGATTTAGAAATTTATCCAAAAATGACAGATGCTTTTGGTAGCGAATGGAAGCCCGGGATTGATGGTGATTACAAAATAACAATTCTTTTTCATCAAATGAAAAATGAAGCAGCTGGTTATTTCCGAACCATTGATGAATATCCAACTATTCAAGCGCCGGGGTCAAACGAGAGAGAAATGATTTATCTCAACACAGAAGTTTTTAATCACTCGTACCCGGAAAGCTATATTGCCCATGAGTTTATGCATTTGATAACTTTTAACCAAAAGAACAGGCAAACAGGGAAAGATGAGGATATTTGGTTGAACGAGCTAAGGGCTGAATATGTTTCGACACTTTTGGGCTATGACGCAGAATACACTGCTACTAATTTACAGAATCGGGTGCGCAATTTTATTGATTATCCGAATGATCCTTTGGCAGAATGGAAGGGAAGCGTGACTGATTATGGCGTAATCAGCATGTTCGGTCAGTATCTGGTTGAGCATTACGGGATAAATATATTAAGAGATTCTTTAAGTTCACAAAGCGTTGGACTGGTTTCTTTGGATTATGCTTTGGCTAAGAACAATATTAAAAAGAATATTGCCGAGGTCTTTACTGATTGGCTGATAGCGATATCAACGAATGATTGCGCTTTGGGCAAGGAATATTGTTATGATAATGACTTCTTAAATGCGATTAAAGTTGCTCCCTCATTGATTTATTTGCCATCAACCCAAGAAAGTCATTTATCGTTAATTTACACCATAAAGGAATGGTCAGGAAACTGGTACAAGATTGTGGGTGGAGACAAGGGATTAAAAGTTGAGTTCAGGGGCCTTACCAGCAAGTCATTTATTGTCCCTTATTTAATAGAACGGGCGAATAAAATTCAGTCAGTCAATTTTTTAACTCTTGATAAAGACAATAAGGGGACTATAGAGTTGCCGTATTTCGGTGAGAATAATCAATCATTGATTTTGCTTCCTGTTATTGAAAAAAAGGTCTCTGATTTTTCTGACAATGAACCGTTATGGAGATTTTCATTATCAGTCTCCACTTTTGAAAATGGAAATAGCGGGAATAACGAAGAGCCAGAGCCGGAACCAGAACCCAAGCCAATCAGCCAGATGACTATTGCGGAATTAAGAGCCAAGATTTTGGAGATTCAAAAGATGTTGGTTGTGCTCTTGGCAGAACTTCAGAAGATTAAGGGAGAAACCGCGGACTGCAGTAGGATTGACAATAATCTTTATTTTGGCATAGCCAATAATATTGAAGTAAAATGTCTGCAGGAATTTTTGAAAAATCAGGGGACTAATATTTATCCAGAAGGCCTGATAACCGGAAATTTTTATTCTGCAACCAAGCAGGCAGTGATTCGTTTTCAGGAAAAATATGTAAGCGAGATTTTGCTGCCATTTGGACTTCAAAATGGAACCGGATATGTTGGAATAAGCACACGAAATAAGATTAATCAACTATTAGGCAACTAATTTGAAAAGCAAAAATGTTTTTGCCAGTTAAAAAATTTCTTTTTGAAAATACCGGAATAAAACAGACAATCATTAAAAACACTTTCTGGCTAACGATAGCAGAAACAATCAGCCGATTTTTACGGCTGTTTTTGATTATTTACGCAGCGCGCATTTTAGGAGTGATTGAATACGGAAAATTTACATTTGCGCTTGCTTTTATTTCATTTTTTATCATTTTTTCAGACCTTGGCATATCACCGCTTGTTACCAGAGAAATATCGCAGAACAAGGAGAATGGAAAAGAATTTTCAGCAATAGTTTCCTTAAAGGTAGCCCTAGGGATGATAGCTTTTGTGCTGGCAATAGTCGCTTCATTTTTTATAACCCAGGACTTGGCAATCCGCAGTATTATTTGGATATTGGCTTTCTTTATGATTTTTGATAGCTTTGCTGAGCTTTTCTACGGATTTTTAAGGGCGCGTCAAAAAATGGAATATGAGGCCATTGTAAAAATAGCGTACGCGATAGTTTTCGCAGCTATCGGGTTCTTTGTTATTTTTAAATTTCCTTCTGCGCAAAATTTGGGTCTTGGTTATTCTCTTGCCAGCTTTTTGGCCTTGGCTGGATTATTGGTGTCTTTTCACTTAATAATCGCGAGGATAAAATTTGTTTTTGATAAAAATGTCTGGAAAAAGTTTTTAATTCTTTCTTGGCCATTGGCCTTAGCCGGGATTTTCAGCACTATTTATAGCCAGATTGATTCTGTGATGATGGGTTATTGGGGATATATAGCCCAGACCGGATGGTATAATGCTGCTTATCGGATTGTTGGAGCAGCATTAATACCTGGCGCAATGGTGGCAATGAGCTTTGTTCCAGTTCTTAATGTTGCCTATAAAGAGTCAAAAGAAAGGTTATCAAAAATATATAAAGGGTTTATAGAGGCGATGTTCTTTTTGTCTGTTCCGATTTTGATTGGTGGGATTGTTTTAGCTCCTAAGATTATAAATTGGCTTTACGGCGAAAGTTATTTGCCTGCAAGTTTTGCTTTGCAAATTTTGATGGCAATAGTGGCCGCCACTTTTTTAATTTATCCACTCGGAGCAATATTGCTGGTTTTTAATTTTCAGAAAAATGCTTTTTGGATTACGGTTGCCGGTGGAATAGTGAATATTTTTCTCAACCTGATTCTCATTCCCAAATTTGATTTATACGGTGCTGCTCTGGCAACTCTTATAACCTATATTATGTTGCTGGCCCTCATGTTTATTTTCGTTGACAGATGTATCCATATTCGCTGGCTTGATTTTAATGGACTAATAAATCTTTTAGGAATGGTTTTGGCAGGCATTATTATGTATTTTGTTTTGAAATTATCGGTTATTAATAATCTGCATGTGGTTTTTGCGATTTTAGTCGGCGCAGGGGTTTACTTATCCGCCTTTCTCATATATAAAGGACTATCAGACAGAATACTCTTAAAATCGCCAAAATATGGAAAACAAAATTAAAAAAGTGTTAGTGGTGGGCGGAGCCGGTTATGTGGGCGGGGGAGTCACTAATGCCCTGTCCAGAAAAGAAATTCCTTTTGTTGTTTACGATAATCTTTTATACGAACATCAATATCTCAAGCCAGTTGATTTTATTTATGGCGATGTCCGGGACACGGAAAAACTCAAAAAATTATTGCCTGAGTTCAGCCATGTAATATGGCTGGCAGCGATTGTTGGCGATGCTGCTTGTCAAGTCAAGCCAGAGCTTACGGTTTCAGTGAATCAGGAAGCAACTCGTTGGCTTGCTGATAATTATGATGGCAGGATTATTTTTCTTTCAACTTGCTCAGTTTACGGCCAGCATGATGGAATCGCTGATGAAAACTCTTTGGTAAATCCTCTCTCGCTCTATGCTCAAACCAAATTGGCTACAGAGAAATTTTTACAGAATAAAAACTCTTTGATATTCCGGTTGGGCACGGTGTTCGGTGTTTCTGATACTCATTCCCGCTTAAGGATGGATTTGGTCGTGAATTATATGACTGGAACCGCATTAACAGAAGGCAAGCTTACGGTTTTTGGAGGCGAACAATGGAGGCCATTGATACATGTCAAAGATATTGCCCAGATTGTTGTTGATAATTTAGATAAAGATATAAATGGAATATACAATGTAGCGACAACCAACATCCAGATTAAAGACTTGGCAAAGATTATAAGCGGACTCACTAGTTGCGAGATTGAATGGACAGGCAAACAATTTGAGGATATGAGAAATTATCGGGCGAGTACTGAAAAAGCAGAGAAAGCAGGAATTATGAATTTGGTTTCTGTTCACGATATTGAAATCGGCGCAAAAGAAATTGCCTCATTGATAAAATCAGGCAGAATGAAATTCGGACAGAGCGATATCTACTCCAACGAACGACACATTACTAATCTTTTTAAAAATGGAGAATTTAAGTAAACCGCAAATAATAAAAGGGAATATTGCGAAAGATGAAAGAGGAAGCGTTTCTTTTGCAAATGATTTTGATTTTAAAGGAGTCAAGCGATTTTATATTGTTGAAAATAGTTCAAGAGACATTATCAGGGGATTCCATGGCCACTTAAATGAAGAAAAATATGTGCTCGTAACATTTGGCAAGGCATTGGTTTGCGTTGTGGAGATGGATGATACTCAAAGCCCGAGTAAAGACAAAGAAGTTTTTCGTTTTGTTTTGTCTGCTGAAGAACCAATGGTTTTACATATACCCGGAGGATATGCCAATGGAGTCAGGGTAATTGAAGAAAATACGAAAGTGATATTTTTTTCCACTATTAGCATAGAAGAAGCAAAAAAAGACGACTATCGTTTCCCTTATGATTATTGGGGAAAAGAGGTCTGGGAAATATGAAAAAAGTTTTATTATTAGGAGCAAGTGGAATGTTGGGGAGTGCGGTTTATGATGTTTTGAAAGAAAAATATAATTTAGTTTTAACATTTAGGGATTTAAGGGAAAAAGAGCTTTTGGAAGCGAAATACGGGGGCACAGAAAATCATCAAGCAGAAGCGTTTGATTTAAAATTTGTTTATCAGGATTATTTGGAGAAAAAAGGGGACCCGGGAGAATACTTCAACTCGTTTTTGGAAAAAATCGGAGATGTTGATTTTGTTATCAATGCAATTGGAATCACTATTCCTTTTTCTCTCAAAGACCCGGCTTTAACTTTTTTTATTAACTCCGCCTTTCCGTTTATCCTGTCTAATCTATTTGGTAGTCGGTTGATTCATATCACAACTGATTGTGCTTATAACGGCCAAGAAGGCGCTCCTTACGATGAGAGCTCTCCTAAAACCCCTTATGATATTTATGGGTTTTCAAAAGCACTTGGCGAGCCGACTAATTGTCTCACATTAAGAACATCTATTATTGGCAGGGAACTACATGGGTTTACTGGGCTTTTGGAATGGTTTTTACAGCAAAAAACACAGAAATTGAAGGGCTTTACTAATCATTTTTGGAACGGCATCACTACAAGAGAATTCGGGAAGGTTTGCGATAAGATTATGCAAAACAGGGAGCGATATCCTGTTTCTGGGATTTTTCATATTTTCTCAAACACTGTTTCCAAATATGATATGCTTGTAAAATTTGAAGAAAAATACAATTTGGGCTGTGATATTGAAGCAGATGACGGACCCAAATTAGATAGAACATTAAGCACTATTCATCCTGTTTGTTCGCAATTAGAAATTCCGTGCTTTGATGAGATGCTAAAAGAATTAAATTGAAGGAAAATATAAATGAAGAAATTTAAACTCATCACCCTACTTGGCATTCGTCCTGATTATATCAGGATGTTTAAGGTAATTGACTTACTAGACAAATCAGATGTGGACCATATTTTGGTCCATTCTGGCCAGCATTATGATCCAGAACTTTTTGGAAATTTTTTGAAAGAGCTTGAGATTCGGAAGCCAGATATTGATTTTGGTATTGGTTTGACTCTTAAGGAAAAAGGGATTTCTAATCACGCTTATCAGGTTTCACTTTTGAACGAAAAGGTATTTGATTTGATAGAAAAAGAAAAACCAGACGCAATTATGTATTTAGGCGATACCAATACAGTTCTATCTTCTATCACAGTGGCTCGGTGTGGAGTTCCTATTATTCATTTGGAAGCAGGTGGCAGGAGTTTTGACTGGCGGATGCCAGAAGAAAAAAATAGGATAGTGATAGATGGCTTGGCTGATGCGATGTATTCATATTTGGAAAGGTATAAAGAATTATTACTAACAAGAGGTATTGAGAGCTTCAGAGTCAAAGTCATTGGTAATATTATTGTGGATGCGATAGAAGGATTTGCTTCAAAAATTGACAAAAGCAAGATATTAGAGGAACTCAAAATAGAGGAGAGGGAGTTTATTGTCGTAACCCTTCACAGGGAAGAAAATATTGCTGATAAAAATATTTTGGAGAATAAAATATCAGATATTATAAAATTAGGAGAAGAAAAAAAGTTGCCTGTAGTTTTCCCGATAATGCCGAGAACAGAGATGGCCTTGAGAAATTTTGGGTTGGAAAATGTTTTAAACAGCGATTATTTGATAAAAACAAAGCCCTTAGGGTTTTTTGATTTTTCAAAATTAGAAAGAACCGCTCGTTTGATTGTGACAGACAGCGGAACAGTGCAAGAAGATGGTTTAATTTTTGGAACGCCTTGTGTTGTTGCTCGGCGCGCAACTGAAAGGCCGGAAACAATTTGGGCCGGGGCTACTATTTTGGAAGGAATAGAGGGCAAAGACAAGCTTTATAATAAAATAAAAGAGGGATTTGAATTAAAAATTGATTGGGACAGGACTATTTTAAACCCAGAAGGAGGCAGTCCGAGCCAAAGGGTTTTTGATGATTTGGTGGAAAAGATAGAAAACAATTATTTTAAAAAATCCAGAAATCTTGAGATGATAAGAGATGATTGGCGCGTCAAACAGGCATACAATCTATAATGATAAAATTTTTTAAAATCATTCTCAAAAAATTAGTTTATAAATTACCAGATAAATTTCAAAAAAACATTCTTTTGGCTTGGTTTAATTTTAAAAAAATACCGAGTATTTTTGAGCGCTCAATAAGAACAAAAGAATTATATTCTTCAGTTGAGTCAAAAAAGATTCGGTTAATTGGTTTTCTAAAAATTTATAATGAAGCGAACAACGGAAATCTGGAAAGAGTCTTAAAGCATATGCAGAAATTTTGCGATGACATTGTAGTTTGTGATTGCGAATCAACAGATGGCAGTGCTGATATCGCCAGAAGATTTACTAAACATGTCTTGAGGGAGCCGAATGATTTTAAAAACGAGCTTTTCATAAAACAAAAAATGCTTGTTTATGCACTGAAATTTAATCCTGATTGGATTGTTTGGCTTGACGCTGATGAGGTTTTTGACAGAAAGGGGGAACTGTTCGGGATAAGAAATCTTTGTTTAGAAGGAGAAAAAAGGAACATAGATGGATTTTCTTTTAAAGAATGTAATTTATGGAGAAGCGTAGAGCAGTATAGGGTTGATGAATTTTGGAATAAAGGTTGGTTCGTGCGGTTATGGAGAAATAACGGTTCATTAGAATTTGAAAATAAAACCGGATTGCATAATATACAAAATCCAAATGGTCTTAGAAAAATAAAGAAAACAGATATTAAAGTTATTCATTATGGCTTTTCAAGCACTGAATTGATTGAGAAAAAATATCAATTATACAAAGAAAGCGGACAGACGGGATTCAATTTGGAAAGATTGAAAGATGGAGATAATGTCGAATTAAATAAAATAAATTCTGATATTTTCCCCTTTTCTACACTTAAAATTTCAATAGTTTGTTTGGTTTATAAATCAATCAGCTATATTGATTTTGTTTGGAAATCTTTTCAAAAATATACAAAAGACGCGGAGTTTCTTTTTATTGCGAATGATGCGACAGAAAAAGTAAAAAATTATTTACGGGAAAATAATTTACCTCATTTGATTTTTGAGAATGAGGACAAAAATGAGTATTATTTAAAGCGCGTTTATCGGGCTTGGAATTTCGGAGGATTTAACGCACCCGGAGATATTATTGTTTTCATAAACTCTGATATGGCTTTTTCAGAAAATTGGCTTGAAAATTTATTAAAGAATTTAAAAAGAGATAGAATAGTTTGTTCTCGTCTAGTAGAGTCGGGCAAGATGCCGAGCGGGAAACATGGCATTTCTAAAAATTTTGGACAAACCCATAAAGAATACCAAGACAACGAATTCCAAAAATACGCTAAAGAAATTAGTAAGCCAGAGCTTCGTAAGTGTGGATTATTTATGCCTTGCGCTATTTATAAGGATTCATTTATAAAAAGCGGGGGATATCCGATTGGTAATCGCAAAGAATCGAATGGCAGAGAAACCTCTGGTGACCATATTTTATTTTACGAAAAATTAAAGCCAATGGGCATAGAACACTATACCGCCTTTGACAGCATTGTTTATCATGTTCAAGAAGGCGAAATGGACGATTAATAAAATCTTAATAAAATGCCAAGCAGTTCGCCCGCGAGCAAATCTACAATCTTGGATTGGTTTAAAAAAAATCATTCTGAAATTCAATCTATAATGGACATTGGGCCCGGCATGGGCACATATTTTGATTTATTAAATTCTTCTGCTAAAAGAAAAATAGATTGGTCATGTGTTGAAATTTGGGAGCCATATATTTATCGTTTCAAGCTTTATCGTAAATATAGGATGATTTATAAGGAGAATATCAGGAATTTTATACCATGCCAAGTTTATGATGTTGTTATCCTCGGAGATGTTTTGGAACATATGTCAAAAAAAGATGCTGTCGCAACAATAGAAGGAGTTAGAAAATATACTAAATTTTATATTATTTCTTTGCCCCTTGATGCCGAAACTAATGCCCCAGCTGGGACAGGGGATAAAGATTGGGACAATCCTTACGAGATACATCGAGCCCAGTGGTCTGATAAAGAATTTTTATCTTTGTCGTTTACAGATGAATTTTTGATAAAGCATAAAGAAGAAGGATTGGGTGTATATATCGGCAGAAGTAGAGCTTTTAATACCAATTATTCCAGTGAAACTCCAACCAAAATTTACAAACCGCAAGTAAAATTTTTTAGGAGTTTATGGTATGGTAGAAAAGAAATCTTTTCTTTTTTCAAAAAATTTATTCCTAATAGAATCAAAAAAGTAATTAAAAAGATTATATTTTTAATCTATAATCCAATTATTATGAAAAATCAGGAGCAAATAAAACTTAATATAGGGGCAGGCGGGGAGCAATTATTGGGTTTTAAAACCATTGATATTGACCCAAGCACGAAGCCCGATATTGTCTGCGACATTGAAAAAGGGCTTCCTTTTGAAGACAACAGCGTTGACGAAATCAGGTGTTCGCATACTTTGGAGCATGTTAGCAACATACTTTTTGTTTTGCGGGAGTTTTATCGTGTTTGTAAAAATGGCGCCAAAATAACAATTGCTGTACCTTTGATGGATGCCTCGGATATGACCCATGTCAGATTTTTTAATGAGCATACTTTTAGAACTTTGATTGAGCCGATTTATTGGAATAAGCCATATTATTTTGTAGGCAAATATAAGGAAATTTCTCGCTCGTTTCGAGAGCTAAGCACCTGCAGAGAAATGACATTAGTTTTAGAGGTTATAAAATGAAAATTTTGATTTTAAATGAAAATATTTATGGAACTGTAAGTGGGGAAGAAACGCTTTGGTCTGTTTTGGCGAAAAATTTATTGAATTGTAAGGCAATTGCATTGAAGGATTTTAGAGATGGAGATATAGAGAATTATATCAAACAATATTCGCCCGATATCTTGATATTTAATTCTATATTTGGGGACATAAGAATTCCTGAAAATATTAAAAAAATTGTCATTTTACAAGACAATTTTTTAGCTATGAAAAAGGTCTTGCCCGGAAAACTTCGCAGGATTGCTTCAAAAGTAATAAAATTGGGGAATGATTTTTATTCCCAGAATATCATAAAACAAGAGTCAGCATTATCAGACGCTGATTTAATAGTCGCGGTTTCTCAAAATATCGCTGATTGGTATGGCGTTAAAGCAGATATCATTCCAATAGGTGTTGATTCAAATCTTTTTAAGCCAATGGAGAAAATGTTTTTGAGAAAAAAATATGGAATTCCTCTGAATGGTCTTGTAAAAATATATGTTGGCAGTGCTCATTCTGTAAAAGGATGGGATATTCTTAAAAAGGAAATTAAAAGCGATAAAGATGATTTTTATATTTTAGTTTTCAAGGACGAGAAAGTCCGAGAGATGCCATTTAAAAACATAAAAGTATTTAATAGAGTTTCTCAACAATCTTTGTCAGAACTTTATAACTGCGCTGATGTTTATATTGGCAGAAGTAGGGTAGAGAGCTTGTGGCTAACGCCGATTGAGGCGATGTTTTGCAATGTGCCGATAGATGTAAGTAATGTAGGCATTTTTGCAGATTGGCATCCAGAAAATAAAAATCCTCGCAAAGAGGCATTTAAGAGGGGATTGTCTCGAGAAGAAATGATAATAAAATGGGAAAAAGTAATTAGTGATTTGTAAGAATTAATCTTTTACAAATAGGGCGCGGAATAATTCCGCGTTTTTGTTTGCGTCGTGGTTGGCAAAAAATATTTTTCTAGCATTTTGGATTAACTGGCTTGCCAAGTCAGGGTTTTTAATCAATGCCCTAATTCCCTTTTTCAGTTCTTCAATTTCGTTTTTATCAACCACCATAGCGCAATTATTTTCTTTGGCATATTTTACAAGATAAGCACTGGCAGGAGCATGGATTAACATTGGTTTCCCAGCCACCAAATAATCCGTAAACTTACCGGGTGTAGCAGTATTTATGATATCATTGCTTTTTGTTCCCCACGAAAGCGGGAGAAATAATATGTCTGCCTGGCTCTGGATTCTTGGCATATCTTGGGGAGGCGCCACAGAGATTTTTATTTTCTCGCTTTCTTTAATTCCGATTCCGTCCAAATATTCTCTGGGATTAGGGCAGTAAATATCTAATTTTAAATCTAAATCATTAATTTCTTCTACTGCTTGGGCAAGGTTTTTAATGGCATTTATTTGTGGCCAGTAAATTCGTCCAGTAAAAAGAATTGAAAACGGTGGAGTGGGTTGATATTTTTGTTGCGAAGCAATATATGGCTCTGGAAAAGCTGAATTATGTATTATTTTTATCTTTTCCCTGATATTCTCGCCATAGCGTTTAATGTAAAAGTCCTTAGTGCCTTGGTTGGTGACAATAATTTGCTCTGATTGCTTGAATAATTTTGGCTCAAATATTTTTGATAAAATACCGCCGGGAAAAGGATAAAAATTTCCTTTGTATAAATCAAAAAGGAATAATTTAAAAGGTATTTTGCTGATTTTATGCAAAAGATAAGTTCCTATCATTGCTGGCCCATAGTCGGAGAAGCCCAGCAAAACATCTGGTTTTTTTTCTTCAATAGATTTTTTGCCTTGCCTTACTATCCAGAAGATTTGAGTGATGATTATTGGCACACCTATTAGATTTCTCACAAGCCAATTCCTTCTGGCTAAATGCTTTAACTTATTCAATAAAGAACTTTTTTTAGTAATTGTTTTTTCTTCTTGAGCACTTATTCTGTCTTCTTTGTTGGCGCTTGGTTTATCATAAAAAATATACTCACCATTAAGCCAAGTGCCTTTTTGAGCAGAGAGATTGTCAATATTATAGAAGCTTGTTAGGATAAAATAACAATCCTTCGGAAAATCCCGAAGAAGATTATAAAGATTTTGAGGTCCGCCGATGGCTGGAGGGGCGTAGGACGAGACAACAAGAATTTTTTTAAAATTTTTATCCATGGAAAAAATAGTATTTATAATGAATAATTTTTTAATCGGAGGAACAGAGAAGTTCCTTTATGGCCTTATTAAAAACCTTGATAAAGATAAGTTTGAGATTTCCATAGTAAGCACTTGGGGGAGCGGTGTTTTAGAAAAAGATTTTCAGACATTGGGATTGCCTATTTATTTTGCTGGGTCGAGGGGATGTCTTTCCAATATTTTTGCAAAAATATTTTCCGTATTTGGCACTGCTTTCAGATTAGTTGTTTTTTTGAAGAAAAACAAGCCAGACATAGTGGTTACATCCCTTTATCAATCAGATATCTTGGGTATTTTCAGCTCTTGGCTGGTTGGCGTAAAAAAACGAATCATTATCCAGCACGATGTTAAGCGATTAAATTTTTTTGTAAGAATTATAAAAAAGATTTTTGCAATTAATTTAGCAACCAAAATAATTGCTAATTCAAATACTACTAAGGACTTCTTGATTTCTTTTTTTGGCGTTCCTGAAAAAAAGATTTCAGTGATTCATAATGGCGTTAATATGTCTGATATAAGCAGGGGAGTCAAAGAATTAGGGCAGGACAATATAGTTTTTGGGATTATTGGCAGATTAGAGCCAGTCAAAGGACACATTTATTTTTTAGAAGCAATGAAGACATTAAACAGAGAGGCGATTAGGCCGAAAGCATTAGTTGTTGGGGACGGAGAGCTTAGAGAAAAATTACAGAAATTTGTGGAAGAGAACAATCTTGAGAACATTCAATTCACGGGGATGACAGAAGATGTGTCTGCGAAGCTGAAATTAATTGATGTCTTGGTAGTGCCGTCTCTTAGCGAGGGTTTTGGATTAGTGGCGCTTGAGGGACTGTTTGCCGAAAAAATAGTGGTTGCTTCCGACCTTCCCGCTATTCGGGAATTTATTGAGCATAATAATAATGGATTTTTATTTGAGCCAAGCAACAGCGGAAAGTTGGCAGTAATATTAAAGCAATTAGTCACAGATTTTGATTTTTGTCAGAACGCGCGAACAAGGACAAAAAAATGGCTTGAAACCATGGGAAGAAAATTTGATATTACTAATGTAGCCATTCGTTACGAAGAAATCCTCGGCTGATTATTGCCCTTGCTTAAAAAATAACCCCAAGCTTTTAAAAAAGATATTCAGGTCAAGAACAAAAGACCTGTTTTTTATGTAATAAAAATCGTATTCTACTTTTTCAAAATCATAACGGATTTTTTCACTCAAACTTCCTATTTCGCCCGATGTATTAAGATGTCCGGAATTCATTTGAGCCCAGCCCGTAATTCCTGGCTTTACCAAGTGTCTCAAATGATAATAAGGAATTTCTTTTTCCAGAAAAGCAATGTTTTTCAAGCTTTCCGGTCTTGGCCCGACAAAAGACATCTTTCCGGAAAGAATATTGAAAATCTGAGGAATCTCATCAATGTGGAAATATCTTAATATTCTTCCTGCCTTTGTTATCCTTGAATCTTCTTTGCCCTGGCTCCAATCATCGCCAAATTGGTCGGCGTTCTTTTCCATTGTTCTGAACTTAATAACCCGTATTTTATTTAAATTTTTCCCCAATCGTTTTTGAAAATAAAGAACAGGTCCTTTGCTGGTTATCTTTATAATAATAGGAGCAATAAGCCAAAAAGGAATTGATAATATCAAGAAAAATAAGGCCATTAAAACATCAAGCATTCTTTTAATCTTGTCATAAAATCGTTTTTGGCCTTCTTGAAGATTTTCTAAAAACCAGGACTGATTTATGAATCCGATAGGAATTTTTTTGAGGATAATTTCATACGCCTGCGCTAAATCAAGGAGGTTGACCTTCAAAGATAGATATTGATAGAGAATCCTTTCAAGCATTTGGTTTCCCGATATGTCTTCGGCAAGGATAATAGTATTTATTCTGGATTCTTTTATTTTTTGAGGCAATTCAATTATGTCGCCAGTCGGGATTAATTCCATCATTTTGTATCCGAGTTGTGGATTTCTCATTAATATTTGGGCAAGTTTTTCTGATTCATTGGTGATGCCGATTATTGCAATGCGATTTTGAAAATACGAAGAGTAAAGATAAAGCGCTAATTTTCGCCATAGGATTATAAAGACCCAAAGTATTACTGTTAGTATTAGAAGATTGGTTTTCGGTGTGAGCCCGAATATAGGGAACAAGTAAAAGAATATTACGCCTGCCATCAGGCACACTATAAGACCGAAACTTAGTCGGGCAATAAAAGAAGTATTAAGATTCGCAATATTAAGTTCGTAGAGCTCGAAAAAAAGGAAAACACATATCCAGACGAGAAACAATGGAGAAAATGCGACCAAGTGCGTAGAGAATGTTTTGGGCGTAAGGTTTTGACCAAAGCGGATAAAAAGAGTTATAATCAACGAAACATAAAATAGAGAGAGGTCTCCCAAAAAGAGCAAAATTTTTCTGAAAATCGTAAGATTGAGCATTTGATTCATCCTAAACCAAACTCTCTTTGATTTCAATGCTTTTCGCTCAAAATTTATATTATGGGTAAAAAATCAAGAGAAAAAAAAGAAAGAAGGTCTGAACAGACCGAGGAGTTTATTAAAAAGCAGCCCAAAGGCGCTGTAGGGGGTTTAGAGAAAATATGTCTTTTTATTCTTTATTCCTCTGCCTATTTAATGCTTCTAATACCCCTTATAGTAAGCGGGGATTTTCTTTTTCCTTTTGTCGGGCCTAAAGGACTGTATCTAATGGCATTGATAGAAATATTTTTTGCCACTGGAATTTTTCTTATAATTTACTCTCCAAAATACCGCGCAAAGCACAATGCCCTTTCTTTTGCAATTGGTTTTTTTGTGTTGGTTATGATATTATCCACTATTTTCGGGGCTGACCCTTTACGCAGTTTCTGGTCTAAGTTTGAGCGGATGTCAGGTCTTTTAATGTGGCTTCATCTTTTTGGTTTTTTTATTGTTTCCAGAATAATATTTAAAAAAGATGATTGGTTGCGGATTTTTAGTTTTTCAATATTAGTTTCAATGTTCGTTTGTCTCTTGTTTTGGCTGAATAAGGCGGGAATGCAAGGCCTATCAGTCGCCTATAACGGGTCTACTGTTGGCAACAGTTCTTTTTTAGCAACTTATCTTCTTTTTAATCTTTTCTTTGCCATCTATTTATTTTTTGAATTAAAGAAAAGAAAGATATTCCAATTTTTCTTTATCAAAGAATCAAGAAAGATTTGTTTAACAATAGCAACAACAGGATTTGTTTTTATGCTTATTACATTGTTGTTTAGCACTGGCAGGGCAGCTATATTGGCTTTTTTCGGAGGAGCAGGATTGTTGTTATTATTGTATTTGGCCTTGGAGCACAAGAAAAATAATATTCGCTTAATCGCAAAAATATGTTTGATTCTGGGGTTGGTAATTTATTTGTCTGGGCTCACTATGCTTCTGTGGAGCAACAGCCCAGTCCAGCAATGGCTTTCCGAGAGAGCCAACAAGTCGCGTCAGGTTATCTGGTCAAATGCTTGGCAAGGATTTTCTGAAAGACCTATTTTGGGTTGGGGCTCTGGAAATTTTTCCTTTGTTTTCCATAAACATTTTGACCCTGGATTCTATATCCCGGAAATTTATGGGGCAGATACTCGTTTTGACAGAGCTCACAATATTATTTTTGATAATTTAGTGGATGGAGGCGCTTTGGGGTTATTCGGATATTTGTCTATGTTTGGAACAAGTTTTTGGATTTTGCGGAGGGGCTATAAAAGGAAGAAGCTAGATTTCATCACTGCTGCTGTACCGTCTGTTATCTTGGTAGCCCATTTTACGCAAAACCTCACTGTTTTTGATATGCCTGCCAGCTTTTTAATGTTATTCATATCGTTTAGTTTTATAAGCGTTGTTTCCTGCGATGAGCCAGCGCAGGAAGTGATTTTAGCAGGACGCAAGAAAGGCAGAATAATATTTTTGCCCTTGATTGCGCTTTTATTCTTTTTTTCCTTATCATCATTTGTGATAAAGCCAGCGATAGCTGGCACAGCAACAATCAGAGTGATGAAGAGTTCTATTTTTGAAGCAAGAGAACCGCTTTACGAGAAGGCGCTACATTCTTCACCAATGGGCCAGTATCAAATAAGAGAACATTTGGGACTTCATATTTTCAATTTAATAGAGGCAAGATTGGTGGAAACAAGGGATTTTGAAATTGTTACCGAAGCGCTAGAAGAATCTGTCCAGAATTCCCCTTTTGATTATTATGAACGGATAACTCTTGCCAGAACATATAACGCATATTCAGAACTTCAGAAGGAAAAAGATGAAATTGTTTTGAAGCGGACAGAAGAAGTTTTAGAAGATGCGCTCCGGCTCTCGCCAACCAAGCAGGAAGGATATTGGGAAATGGCAACAACAAAGTCAATGCTTAATAAAAATGATGAAGCATCTGAATTGCTCGAAAAAGCTATTTCTCTGGACCCGAGAGTTCTCCGCTCTTATCAGATGGCAATAGTTTTTTACAAGAAAATTGGGGACATTGAGAAAGCGCGCCAAAAAGGAGACGAACTTTTAAAATATTACCCTGAATTAGAGTCATCTGTGAGGCAGGCTTTGGATAATTAACACAAGACGGTATTCATAGCTGATACATAATATGAATTTAGAGGAATTGAAACTGCACAAAATAGGAATCAACGAGGAAAAATTTGGTAAGATTTTTGCATTTGTTGATTTCGGCAATGCAAACTATTGGTATGAAAAAGATAGAAGGGATTGGAATGATAAGGCGTTGGCGGGAAATCAGAAATTGATAATAGATATAATAAAGTTAGCTGATTTTTTGAGTTCTTTTTCAGAACAAAAACGCTTTTATTATGGTTGGCACAGAAGACTAAAAAGTTCTTGGCACATTGTCATCAAGGCAGAGAAGAACGGATTCGTAAAAATAACGAAACCTATTCAGTTTATAAGGCATTATTTAAACGACGAAGAATTGTCAAATATTAAGACGCGATTAATCCGAGAGGATATTCATGGAAAATTTATAGAGATTCCTAAGAGCAATTTTGATGTGGAAATCAGTGTTGATTCAATTCGCCTTTTAGGAAAATACGATACTTTTTGTTTGCTTTCAGGCGATAGTGATTTCGCCCACTTGGTTAAATATCTGAAGAAGTGTGGCAAGAAAATTATTATTATCGCACCAGGGAAATTATTTCATACCCTAAAGGAAAATGCAGATTTGCTCATAAATTCTCAGCAAATCAAATCATTTATTGCTTCTATAAAATAAACCTCGCCCCAAAAGGGGCGAGGTTTGGATATCGGATCCGTCTCCGACGGACAAGGTAGCTTTCGCTACAATTTAAATATATCACGAGAGCGCAAATTAGGCAATAGTTTATCCACAGCCAAATTCCCCGCTCATCGCTAGCCACATAGCTACATTTTCCTCTTTCCCCCAAAAAATTCATGACACCTTTAATCCCTTTTGATACAATGCTAAAAACTCTTGACAAAATTGGGTCTGTTTGCTAATATGACCCCAGTGAGTGTTCCAAAGCAATTTGGGACTCCAAATAAATCGGCGGAAGGCCCCTTGGAAACTAGGGGTCTTTTGCTTTTTTTGGCCTTCTTTGTTATACTAAATTTGGGTCTCCGTGCTGCACTCACCAAAAGATTTTTTGGAGTTAACCGGCGGAGACCCATAAGGGTCTTTTTGAACGGCAACACTCTTTAAAAGATTTTTTGGAGTTAACCGGCGGAGACCCATAAGGGTCTTGCAATTTTCAATTCCCAATTTTCGAAAAAGCCAAAATTAAAAATTTAAGTTGATGGAGATTAAAGAATTATTGCCAGAAGTGCAAGAAAATATTTCTTTGGCGCAACATACTACTTTCAAAATAGGTGGAAACGCGAAATATTTTTTTGTAGCTCAAACCAAGGATAATATTTTAAAAGCAGTGAAAGCAGCTCAAAAATGTGGGTTGCCATTTTTTATTTTAGGAGGCGGAAGCAATATTTTATTTTCTGATAATGGATTTGATGGACTGATTGTGAAAATCCAAAATCCACCTGCTCGTATTGCTACGCCAGCCCACAGTAGATACAGCGTTTCTGGCGGGCAAAGCGTTGCAGGCGGGAAATCCAAAATCCAAAATAATATTATTTATGCCGAGGCAGGAGTTATGTTGTCGTATTTGGTAAGATTAACAGAAGAGGCAGGATTATCTGGGTTAGAATGGGCAGCAGGTATTTATGGTACTGTCGGAGGAGCGGTGAGGGGAAATGCTGGCGCTTTTGGAGGGCAAATTTTGGATGTATTAAAAGGGGTTGAATATTTTGATGTTGTTAAAGATGAAATCAGGCAGTGTAATAATAGAGAATGCCATTTTGATTATCGCTCAAGTATTTTTAAAGAAAATAAAAATTTAATTATTCTTTCTTGTGAGTTTGAGTTGCAAAAAGGGGATAAGGAAAATATTAAGGAAAAGATTGATAAATACGAAAATTATCGATTAGAGCGCCATCCATTGAATTATCCTTCAGCAGGGTCAATTTTTAAAAATCCAAAATTGAGAGAGGATATAATAAAAAATTATCCAAAAATTGCGAAAAATGGATTTGTCCCAGCTGGATTCCTAATAGAGCAAGCCGGGCTTAAGGGTAAAATAATCGGTAAGGCGCAGATATCTGAAAAACATTGCAATTTTATTATTAATTTAGGTGGGGCTACGGCAAAAAATGTTTTAAAATTGATAGGGTTAGTCAAAAAAGAAATCAAAAATAAATTCCAAATTGATTTAGAAGAAGAGATTTCTGTTATTTAAAGTTTTCCACATTGACACATTGTTTTAAAAGAAAGAAAATATATTAAAGGAGGCCGATCTAATGCTCGCTGAATAATTAAAAGCTTAAAACTACTATGGTTAAAAAGAAAAAGGCCGCCAAAAAGAAGGTAGCAAAGAAGGTAGCAAAGAAGAAGGTAGCGAAGAAAAAGAAGAAGAGATAAATTCTCTTAAGATTTAATTAGATATTATTATAAGGATAGACAGGTAGAAATAAATGAAAGTGAATATAAAAACCACAAATATTGAAATAGATGAAGCTCTTACTATTTGGGTCAATGATAGAATAGGAGAACTGGAAAGGATTTTGGGAGTTTTTGGACCAGATGAATTTTCTGCTGGAGAAAGGGAAAAGATAGAGGCATTTGTTGAAATTGGAAAGATTTCAAAACATCACCTTAAGGGTGATGTTTTTCGCGCTGAAGTGCAATTATCGTTACCAAAGAAATCATTGAGAGCAGTAGTTCGAGACAGCGATTTAAGAACAGCTATTAATATTGCCAAAGAAGAAATCCAGAGAGAAATCAAAAAGTATAAAGGCAAACGCGTGGATCGGGCCAGAGGATGGGCAAGAAAACTTAAAGAAAGATTGCGCACAACAGAGGTCTTGCAGAGTAGAAAATTTAAGAAAGGGATTTAGAGAGCGTTTAATTAAATCAATACAAAAAAATCACCTCTTTGCCTACGGTATAGAAGTGATTTTTTTGTCTATTGTTTTTTAAAATGATAGAATCAATCATAAGAGTTTCTTTTTATGATAATTATGATGAAAAATATTTTCAAAAAGAATTTTTTTAAAACAAGGGTTGTATTAATTAATATTCTGGTGGCATCTATTATTTCAATATCCATTGCCAAAGTTTTGTTATCCGCAGATATTGCTGTGAGGATAACCAATATATTGATTCTTGTAGCTTATGCTCTTATAGGTGTATTGCTAATCGTTCATTCTTTAGCTGAAGAGCGCAGAAAAGAGGTTTTAGGAAAAATGGTAAAGCAGAGGACCAGGGCTATTATTGAAAGCAAGAAATCATTAATAGAAAGGGTAGAAGAAATAGCGCGGAGCAAGATTGTTTTGCAAGAAAGAACAAGGGATTTAGAAATGTGGCGTAATCTTGTGGCTGGCAGGGAATTGAAAATGGCGGAATTAAAACAAATGTTTGAGTCCCTGCAGAGCGGAAAAAAATAATTTTTTATCATTATTTTTTCTGTGGCAAGCAGAACCGCAGATGCTTAAAAATCAATAATGACAAACCCTTTTACAAGGGTTTTATTTGACTATTTTAATAGCTTATGTTATTATATAAACAGTAATCGCATCAAATCCCAAGGAGGGATAGAGATGTTTAAAAAGAGTTTTGTTCTGTTGGTGTTTATCGGATTGGCTTTGGTCGTGATAGGGTGTTCTCTTATCCCTATCATCATTGACCAAAATCCAGTGGCAGTAATTTCTGCTCCGAGTCGTGCCCAACCCGGGCAAGCAGTTCTGGTCAGCGCTGCCTCTTCATATAGTCCAAGCGGAACAGCTATCACGAGCTTTGAATGGAATTTCGGAGATGGAACGCCAATGGTTCCTCCGTCAGTGGTGCCGACTGCTTCGCACACTTACAGCCAAGGCGGGAATTATTTCCTAACCCTGGTTGTTAGAAACGCAAACGGGCTAAGGAGCAATCCCTCAACTGTCCTGTTGTCGGTCAACCACCGCCCAGTGGCATTGGCAAGAATCAGCCAAGAGCTGCCGCCTGGTGGACAATTGGTACATCCTTTGCGTGAAGGGTTTGTTCCAAAGGCATTTGAGGCAAAAGGGATTGTGCCTGTGCCTACATACGAATATTGGAAGCTGGACGCTTCTGAATCGTATGACCAGGACGGGTTAGTACTGAATTACCACTGGCAATGGTCAGACCACGACCTTGGCAACAACTCAATCATTTGGGTGAGGGTGCTGGCAGGAGACACTTATCAACTGATTCTCGAGGTCTTTGACAACGAAGGCGCGCGAGGATGGAACCAGGTGAGCGTCGGAGCCATCGGATGATGCGATTTGTGAGGCCTCTCTTGCTATTTATAGCAGAGGGGCCTTCTTTCTTTTTCCGAATCATCGTGTTAGATTAGAATCATACACCATGTCAATTCTCAAAGCCATTTTTGGCGATGACAATGAAAAATATTTAAAACGACTTAGGCCATTAGTAGAGAAGATTAACAATCTTGAATCAGAGTTCAAGCGATTTTCAGATGAAGAATTGAAAAATAAATCAAGCGAATTTAAGGAAAGAATTCAAAAAAATAATTCATTGGATGATACTTTGCCAGAGGCCTTTGCATTAGTACGGGAAACAGCTAAGAGAGTTTTAAAACAAAGGCATTTTGATGTTCAATTGATGGGGGGTATTGTTTTGCACCAAGGAGGTATTGCTGAAATGAAAACAGGAGAAGGCAAGACGCTTGCCTCCACATTACCAGCTGTTTTAAACGCATTAAGTGGAAAAGGCGTTCACATAGTTACTGTTAATGATTATTTGGCAAAGAGAGATGCAGTTTGGATGGGGCAGATTTATTATGCGCTTGGGTTGTCCACAGCGTGTCTGGTTCATGATTCAGCATTGATTTACGACCCGGAATACGAAACTCAAGACCCAAAATCCAAAAACGAAGAAGACCAAGATAGAGACGAGGAGAGGGATGTGGTTGGCGGATTTAAAGTGGTTGAAAGCTATCTAAGACCTGTTTCGCGGAAAGAAGCGTATCAGGCAGATATAGTATATGGAACTAATCATGAATTTGGATTTGATTACTTGAGGGACAGCATGGCGCAAGTTCCAGAACAAAGAGCGCAGAGAGGTCAGAATTTTGCAATCATTGATGAAGTTGATTCAGTGTTAATAGACGAAGCAAGGACTCCTTTAATAATTTCTGCGCCAGATGTTGAGAGTTCAAAGCTTTACGAGGGGTTTTCAAGAATTATCCCTCGTTTGAAAGAAAATGAGGATTATGAGATTCATGAAAAAGAAAAAGCAGCGACCCTTACAGATGTTGGTGTTACAAAAATTGAAAAAATTCTTGGTATAGGAAATATTTATGAAGAAAAAGGCACGAAATATCTGCATCACCTTGAACAGGCCTTGCGCGCGGAAGTTGTGTTTAAAAAAGACAAGGATTATGTGGTGAAAGATGGTGGGATAATTATTGTAGATGAGTTTACCGGACGGATGATGCCGGGGAGAAGATGGTCGGGTGGGTTGCATCAAGCTGTGGAGGCGAAAGAAGGACTTTCAGTTCAATCAGAATCCCTGACTTTGGCAAGCATCTCGCTTCAAAATTATTTTAGAATGTATAAAAAACTCGCTGGTATGACAGGCACTGCCATCACTTCAGCCGAAGAGTTTGAAAAGGTTTATAAACTGGATGTCGTAGCTATTCCTACGAATAATCCAATGGTAAGACAGGATTTGGCAGATGTAATTTACAAAACAGAGAAAGAAAAATTTTTAGCTATTGCCGAGAAAATAAAAGAATGCCACCAGAAAGGGCAACCGGTCTTGATAGGCACAAGGTCAATTGAAAAAAATGAGATGCTGGGTAGGATTCTGGAAACAAAAGGAGTTGCCCATGAGATTTTAAATGCTAAACATCACCAAAGAGAAGGAGAAATTATTGCTCAAGCAGGAAGGAAAGGCGCAGTAACAGTGGCTACGAATATGGCAGGCAGGGGAGTAGATATAGTTCTTGGAGGCAATCCGCCTGATGTTCAGGGGGCAGAGGAAATCAAGAAACTCGGCGGGCTTTTAGTTTTAGGAACTGAAAGACACGAAGCTAGAAGAATAGATAATCAATTAAGGGGAAGGTCTGGCAGACAGGGAGACCCGGGGGTGAGCCAATTTTTCCTGTCAGCAGAAGATGATTTGTTGAGGATTTTTGGCGGAGATAGAATCAAAGGACTAATGGAAAGATTGCGCGTACCCGAGGGTCAGCCAATTCAATCAAAATTAATTAGTCAGGCAGTGGAAAGCGCGCAGGCAAAAATTGAGGGGATGAATTTTGATGCCAGAAAACATCTCTTGGAATATGATGATGTTATGAATGTCCATAGAACTTCTTTTTATAAAAAGAGAAATGAGATAGTGGATGCCACAGATGAAAAATTGAAGGCAAATGTTTCTGCAATTTTTGAAAAACAGGGTGAGCCGAAAGATGATTTTTTGAAAAAAGAAACAGAGCTTGGAAGCGAATTTTCAAGAGCGTTGCGGTTTGTCTGTTTGCGGATGTTTGACGCTTTCTGGATTGAGCATCTTACAGAAATGGATTATTTAAGAGATAAGGTTAGATTGCGCGCATATGGCCAGCTTGACCCATTGGTTGAGTATAAGAACGAGGGCTACAAAATGTTCAAGCAATTATTTAATCTGATTGAGACGAATATAATAAAAGGAGTGCTCAACATTTCTTTGACACAGCAGGCGCAGCAAACGCAACAGACACAGCAACAAAATTTAGCTAATAATAATTCTGTTCTAGCCAACTCGGGCGATAAAGCAGGAAGAAACGACCCTTGCCCCTGCGGAGAGATTGATCCGGCGACTGGAAAGGTATATAAATATAAGAAGTGCTGCGGGAAATAATAAAAATTATGAGGCCGGGCAAGCAGGACTAGTAATACCTCGTAATACTTTGCGCGATTTTTTGCGCGATACTTGCGCGATTATTTTATCAATGGTAATATAGGGATATATGTTCAATCCTAAATATAAGCTTACTGATAAAATCGTTGCCATGCTCACTGCTATTGCTACGGCTAAAGCGGTCATTGAGCGTGCGAAAATTTTGCCAAAACAGGAACTACAACTTCGCCGACAGGCGTTAATTCGCATGACTCACAGCTCCACAGGCATAGAGGGCAATCAACTAAATCTTCATCAGGTAGAGGCGGTGTATGCTCATAAAAAGGTTGATGCTCCAGACCGCGATATTTATGAGGCGCAAAATTATCTTAATGCCATACGATATATTGAACAAGTGGTTCGGAAAAAACAGCCAATTACTGAAAAAATAATATTAAGAATCCATAAACTCGTTACTGACAAGACTCTGGCAGAAGAGCAGTGTGGCAAATATCGTGAGGGACCGATATATGTTGTTAGGCAACGGTTTGGCATGCCAAAAGAAATAGTGTATACAGGCCCTGAGTCAAAGAGCGTCCCGAAGCTTATGGCAGAACTCGTAGAATGGGTGCGAAAGAGCGAAGAACAGGATATTCATCCCGTGATAGCAGCGGGGATTGTTCATCAAGAAATAGCAGCTATTCACCCATTTATTGACGGAAACGGTCGGACCGCTCGGGCATTGGCAACATTCGTTCTTTATCAGCGTGGTTTCGATTTTAGACGACTCTTCGCGCTGGAGGATTACTATAACGAAGATCGCCCTGCATACTATCAGGCGATTAATATCGGTGAAAATTACGAAAAACGAAAAACAGATATCACGCCATGGCTTGAGTATTTTGTGAGAGGATTCAAGGAAGAAATTGACAATGTGAAAATAAAAGTGGCATCTCTATCGCTAAAGAAAATTGATGATAAACTCCATGCTCAAATTTATATTAATAAAAATCAAATGAAAATTTTGGAATTTATAGACCAAATGGGTAAAATAACTGCGAGTGATGTGGTGGATATTCTTGAGTGTCCTAAGAGAACCGCGCAAGCTCATCTCCAGCGTCTCAAGACATTAAAAATTATTAAGCAAGTTGGCAAAGGGCCTGCTTCGGCCTATATATTAACATAATCTAAACATGACAGACAAAAATTACGAGACCCCGTCCGAGGATGGGCAAGCAGGCCTCGTAATTTTTGTAGGAAAATCTGCCGAGATCGTTTCTCGGCAAGCTCTTGGTAAGTGTGAAAATTTGACTTTTTTGGGAGAAGTGTTTAAAATGCTTGAATGGTAAAAAAATATTTTAAATTGATTAGCATTGCTGTTATTTTCTTGGGCATAATCGCGGCTATCTTTATTGAGCCGAGATTTTTTAATCAAGGAATTGATTTTGTGAATAATAAATTTGATTTAGGTCTTTCTCATTTTTGGGATAGGCCTTTTCAATTGGGGCTTGACCTTGAAGGAGGTGTAGAGCTTTTATACGAAGCGGATTTATCGCATATAGAGTCGGATGGTCGGAGTCAAGCAATGGATGGTTTAAGGGATGTTATAGACAGAAGAATAAATGTTTTAGGCGTGAGAGAACCGGAAATTGAGGTTACCCAGTCTGGTTCAACTTATCGTTTAAAAGTAAGAATCCCGGGAATTACTGACCCAGAACAAGCGATTGAGGAAATCGGCAGAACTCCGTATCTTGAATTTCAAGAACCAAGACCTGATTTTAATGAAATACAAATAGCAAATCAGAGTGTTGTGGAGGCAGGAGAGGGGACATTTCAGAATCCTTTCCAGCCGAGTAATTTAACCGGCAGATATCTTGAAGAGGCAATTGTTGTCTTTGACCAGAATACAATGGAGCCGACTGTTTCTTTGCAATTCAACGAAGAGGGCGCAAAAATTTTTGAAGAATTGACAGAAAAATTTACAGAAATGCCTTTGGCAATTTCTATTGATAATCAAATCATATCTGCGCCAATGATTAGAGAAAAGATTTCCGGAGGCAAGGCCCAGATTAGCGGGAGCTTTACTGCAGAAGAAGCAAGGTCATTGGCTCGCAATCTTAATGCCGGCGCTTTGCCTGTGCCGATTGGCGAACCGATTTCACAGGTAACTATTGGTCCGACCCTTGGAATGATTTCCCTTCAGAGAAGCATTAAAGCGGGAATTATAGGATTTTTTGCAATCATTGTATTTATGGTATTGGTTTACAGATTCCCAGGATTTTTGTCTGTTATTGCTTTGTTGATATATTGTGTGTTGCTTTTGGGGTTATTCAAGCTGGTCCCGATTACTCTTACTTTAGCGGGTATCGGAGGATTTATTTTATCAGTTGGTATGGCAGTTGACGCTAATGTTTTAATATTTGCGCGGCTGAAAGAAGAATTGAGAAGCGGTAAGGAACTTGAATATGCAATAGAAGAAGGATTTAAAAGGGCTTGGCCGTCAATTAGAGACAGCAATTTTACCACCCTTATTATCGGTTTGATATTGTTCTCGGTCGGCACAAGTTTTGTTCAGGGCTTTGCTACTACCTTGTGCATCGGTATTTTATTGAGTATGTTCTCTGCCATATTTATTACAAGAAGTTTATTGATAAGTTTTTCGCGCGGGAGATTGAGTAAAATTAAACGGATTTGGGGATAAATATGCATTTTCCATTTTTAAAATATAGCAAAATATACTTTATTTTTTCTGGAATTTTAATAATTGCCAGCATTATTACTATCACTGCCTACGGCCTTAATTGGGGAGTAGATTTTGCAGGAGGGAGTATATTAAAGGCGGTATATTCTCACCCGAAACCAGAAATCCAAGAATTGTCAGACAGGATTTCAGAGCTTGGCTTGAGCGGTTTCTCTATCCGTTTCAGCGGGGAAAATGAGATTATCATTAGAATGCCTGAAGTTTCTCAAGATATAAAAGACGAGGTATCCAGTGTTTTTTATAATATGGAGAATATAGAAGAGGGCTCTATCAGTTTTGAATCAGTGAGTCCTGTAATTGGCGAAGAGAGTAAGACAAGGGCGAGTAAAGCCATCATTTTTTCTATCATTGCTATAGTGGTTTATGTTGCTTTTGCATTTAGGAAAATTTCCAGACCTGTCAAATCATGGCAGTACGGCATAGCTACTGTGGTGGCACTGGTCCACGATGTCCTGATTCCAGTGGGGGTCTTCGCTATTCTGGGAAAATTTTGGGGCGTTGAATTTTCTATTCCTATTTTAACAGCGCTTCTTACTATATTGGGGTATTCTGTAAATGACACAGTGGTTGTTTTTGACAGGATTAGGGAAAATCTTATCAAGGGTGTAGGAGAAACCTTTAATGATATAATTGACAAGAGTTTGAATCAAACATTGGGGCGCTCTTTTAACACTGTTTTCACAACCCTCCTCGCTTTATTTGCAATATTTTTCTTTGGGGGTCAGAGCTTGACTTATTTTTCTCTAGCTTTAATTCTCGGGATATCTCTTGGCGCTTATTCGTCAATATTTTTGGCAAGCACCCTAATTGCCCAGATATATTATTTTAATCAGCGGAAATTTCGTTAATAAGAATAGAAAATAATTTCAATCACAGGCATCTGAATTCTGGCTGAGAGATTTCCACACCCAAAACCTTGACTTTATAACTTCAAAATGTTTTAATAAACAAAGTTGCTGTTAGCACACAAATATATTATTAAACCCTTGAGGCATGACTATAAACTACGAGAAAGTTATTGATGAAATTTTTAGTAATTTAGCCCCTCGTAAACGAGAAGTTTTGGAGAGGCGTTTTGGTTTGCTCGGGCAGGAGCCACTCACGCTTCAGGCAATCGGGGACCAGCTTAAAATCACCCGTGAAAGAGTAAGACAACTCGAAAATAATGCTTTTGAGCTCATCAGAGAGCAACAGGGAGTTAAACTTCAAAAGCCGTTTGAATATCTTTCTGATTATTTTGACGAACATGGCGGAGTGAGGGGAGAATTAATGTTGCTTGACGACCTTGGGCAGGACAAGTTTAGGAATCATGTCCTACTTTTGCTCAATCTGGGCGATGATTTTCATAAATTTAAAGAAACAGACGATTTCTTTCCTTTTTGGACCACTGACCCAAAAAAGGTTCAGCAAGTAAAGATTCTTTTGAATTCGCTTATCAAAGAATTTAAAAATACTGCAGTCCCTTTAGCAATAGAAGAAGTGGGAAAACGGGTTTCTGTTGAAGTAAAAATTCCGGTTCTTATTTCATATATTGATATTTCTAAATTCGTTTTTGAATCGCCGTTTGGCTTATACGGTTTGGTTAATTGGCCAGAGATTAGACCGAGAGGGCTCAAAGACCAAGCGTATTTAGTATTAAAAAGAGAAAATAGACCATTGCATTTTATGGAAATTGCCGACCTTATCGGCAAATTGCCTTCTGTTAATAGAAAGATTTTACCAGAAAGCGTGCACAATGAGTTAATCAGAAATCAAAGATTTGTTTTAATAGGCAGAGGAATGTATGCTTTGAAGGAGTGGGGCTATGAGCCGGGAACTGTAAAAGATATTTTGATTAAGATTCTAAAACAGAGCAAAAAAGGACTTACTAAAGAAGAGATTCTTGAAAATATTCTTGAGCAAAGAAAAGTCCAAGCAAGCACGATATTGCTTAACTTGCAGGATAAATCCTTGTTTAGAAAAGACAAACAAGGCAGGTATTTTTTAGTAAAATAATTAGCTTATCTCAATGGAGGTTTTTTGGGCCATTATTTCCCCTATCTGGGCAATCTTTAAGGCCTGGTGGTGGGTTCTGCTGCCAATAATTTTGTGGCCGCGGTTTTTGTTTATGTGGATTAAATGGCGTCAGGATGCGTATGCCAAGATAGTTCCGAGCATGTTGCTTGAATTAAAAATGCCAGCTGAAGTAGATAGGCCTTTTAGGGCAATGGAACAGGTCTTTGCAGGTTTTTGGATGCTTTACGACCCGCCTGATTGGTGGGAAAAGTGGTGGGAAGGGAAATATCAGATTGCTATGGCGATTGAGGTTATCAGTATTGGCGGAGATATCCATTTCTATATTAGAACTCCGAAAGCCCTTCGCAATTTGATAGAGTCAAGTATTTACGCGCAGTATCCAGAAGTGGAAATCACAGAAGCAGAGGATTACACATTAAAAGTTCCGCAAGACATACCTAATAAAACATGGGATATGTGGGGCAGTGATTATGAGTTTATCAAGCCCGACATCTATCCAATGAAAACATATTCAAGATTTTTTGAGGAAAGTCCTGCTGCCAAAGAGGAAAAAAGGATAGACCCTTTAGCGTCTCTTTTAGAGGGCTTAGCTAAGGTTGAACCAGGAGAGCAAATTTGGGTCCAAATAAGAATAAAGCCAGTCACCAATGCAGAGAATGATTATAAGGATAGGACAAAAAAAGAAGTCAACAAATTGGTTTACAGGCCTGATGATTCAAAAAATAAGGCAAGGCATTTTCCATTAATCAAGCAGGCCTTGGATGTTATTTTAACCGGACAGCCGCCAGCTGATTTTAAGGAGAAAAAAGAAGAGGGACCAATGCTCCCGCCGGAGATGAAGCTTACTCCTGGGGAAAGAGAGATAGTTGGCCAAATTGAGCAAAAAATTTCTAAAGTTATGTTTGAGGGCTATATCAGATTTATCATTTTGGGAGAGAGAGACAAGTGGCACAAAGCCAATCTTAAAAATATTTTGGCCTTTTTTGCTAATTTTAATACTGAAAATCTTAACAGTTTTAAACCATGGTCTCCGAGTATTACCAAGATTCACAAGCATGAATTGTTCTTTTTAAACATATTATTTCACGACCGCAAGCTCTATCTGCGCAAGAGGAAGTTATTCAGAAAATACCAACAGCGCTTGTGGTATAATTATCCAAAGCCGGACAAAACCTTTATTTTGAATTTAGAAGAACTTGCTACAATGTTTCACATTGTCGGTCGCGCTGCTGTGCCGTCTCCTATGGTTCAAAGAGTAGAGGCGAAGAAAGCTGAACCGCCAATAAATTTACCAGGAAACTAATTTATGGATAATGAATATATAAATTTTTTGGGTATAACGAATTTTCGTAATACAGACAAGAGATTTGGTATTAAGCTCGATGACCGGCGGAAGCACATTTATATAATCGGCAAAACCGGTATGGGCAAGACCACTTTGTTGGCTAATATGGCAGCCCAGGATATCCGTCAGGGATATGGTTTGGCGTTTATTGACCCACACGGAGAGCAAGCAGAAGAGCTTTTGGATTATGTCCCAAAGGAAAGGATGAAAGATGTGATTTATTTAAATCCTGCTGATATTGATTGGCCAGTTGGTTTTAATATTATGGAGGTGAAAGACCCGAACACTCGGCATTTAATCGCTTCTGGACTCATGGGGGTTTTTAAGAAAATTTGGCCGGATGTTTGGTCTGCGAGAATGGAATATATTTTGAGCAATGCGATTCTGGCTTTGCTTGAATATCCGGGAGCCACTCTTCTTTGCATCAATAGGATGTTGTCGGATGTGGATTACAGGAAGAAGGTGGTTGAAGCAGTTACCGACCCAGTGGTAAGAGCTTTTTGGACGCAGGAATTTGCCCGCTACACTCAACGATATGAAGTTGAAGCAACAGCAGCCATTCAGAATAAGGTTGGACAATTTTCTTCAAACCCATTAGTTAGGAATATTATTGGACAAATGCATTCTACAATAGATATGAGGGCAATTATGGACCAGAAAAAGATTTTGATTGTTAATTTGTCCAAGGGCAGAATAGGAGAAGCGAATTCCACTCTTTTGGGCGCGCTTATTATAACTAAACTTTACCTTGCAGCAATGTCTCGTGTTGAGATATCCGAGGAGGAGCGAAACGATTTTTTTCTGTATGTAGACGAATTCCAGAATTTTGCAACAGAATCATTTGCAAACATTTTGTCAGAGGCAAGAAAATATCGCTTGTCTTTGGTTCTGGCGCATCAGTATATCGCGCAAATGGAAGAAATGGTAGGTGATGCGGTTTTTGGCAATGCTGGAACTATAATTACATTTAGAATCGGAGCTGAAGATGCGGAATATTTGGAAAAGGAATTTACTCCGGTTTTTGAAGCAGGTGATTTCGTTAATCTGCCAAAATATGATATATATATAAAACTGATGATTGATGGGGTTGCGGGCAGACCGTTTTCTGCAATGACGCTCCCACCAGTCGGGAAAATGGAGAATTCTTTTAGAAATGAGATAATTGATTTTTCCCGAAATAAATACGCTCTTTCGCGGAAAGAAGTTGAGGACCGTATCAGCGAATGGTCCAAGGCAAATGAGGGGAGCGAGGTGTCAAGACCCAAAAAAAATAATAATAGTAATAAACAGAGGGATACTGGCCGCAGCAGTGGCAATAGAAGCAGCAATAATAGTAATAGAAATAGAAATAGCAGCAACAGCAGGAGCAATATTAATAACCGCTCTGACATCAAGGAAATCCCCAAAACCACAGAGGAAACGATGCCAACAGTTTCTATTAGCTTAAAAGAGGCAATAGAAAAAGAGCCGATTCATTTTTCACCTTCGCATAATAATAAAAATAATAATGAGAAGGAAAGAGCAAAGAAAGAAGTTGATCTGGGAGCATTGAAAGGAGCTCTGGAAGAAGCATTGCAAAATAGAAAGCCAATGGAGATTAAAAAGGAAGAGATGTTGCCCGAAATTGAAAGAAAGAGCGGATTTTTGAAGCCAGGAGAAAAAGTTAATTTTGATTAACCACTAATCACCAATTAATGATAAATGATTACTGATTAATTATTAATAATTTATGAATACTCTTAAAAATTTCGCGTTCAAAGACAAAAGAGTTCTGTTAAGAGCTAATTTTGATATTCCTATTGATGAAAAAGGGGAAATCATTGATGATTTCAGAATCAGAAGGTCTTTGCCTACTATAAAATTTCTTATTGAAAATGACGCAAAAATTATTTTGATAGGTCATTTAGGCCGACCTGATAAAATTCAAAATATCAAAACAAGGGTTCAAAAATTAACCCTCTATCCAATAGCTAAAAAATTGTCATCATTATTGGATAAAGAAGTGAAATTCGTTAAGACCTGCGTTGGCAGAGAAGCAGAGAGGGCGGTCAAGAATCTTAAATCAGGAGAAATTTTGTTATTAGAAAATTTAAGATTTTTCCCAGGAGAAATTTCTAATGATAATGGTTTCGCCAAACAGTTATCATCTTTAGGAGAAATTTTTGTTAATGATGCTTTTAGCAACGCTCACCGTGAGCATGCTTCTGTTGTGGGAATACCAAAATACCTGCCTTCAGTAGCAGGATTATTATTTGAAGAGGAAGTCAAGATTTTGAGCGCTGTTTTAGAAAAGCCCAAGAGGCCATTAGTAGCAATTTTAGGTGGAGCTAAATTGAAAACGAAAATTCCTTGCTTGATTAATCTTTTAAAAATCGCTGACCATATTTTAGTTGGAGGGAAAATCGCTCCAGCCATACTCTTCATCAAAGGGATTTCATTGTCCCCGTCTATATTAGAAGATGGCGAGGGAGAAGAGTTGTCTGGGCTTGAACTTACAAATTCAAAATTACATATGCCCATAGATGCTATGGTGGGGCTGAAAAATCATCAGTCGGATTATTTGCGCCAGTCAGCAGTTGGTAGAATAAGGAAAGAGGAGCAGATGTTTGATATCGGCCCAGAGAGCGTAAGAATGTTTTCCGATATTATTCAAGAAGCAAAGACAGTTATTTGGAATGGACCCCTTGGCTATATTGAAGATGAAAGATTTGCTGGAGGGACATTGGCAATTGCTAGCGCAATTTTAAGGGGTCGTTCTTTTTCAGTAGTCGGAGGAGGAGATACATCAGCTTTTTTGGCAGAGAATAATTTGCGTGGAAAGTTTGATTATGTTTCAACTGGCGGGGGAGCAATGCTTGAATTTTTCAGCGGGAACAAGCTCCCAGGGATTAAGGTTTTAGAAAGATAGATTTATGCCAAAAAGAAAATATCCAAAAGGCACAAAACAAGTTGCCCAAAGAATTTTAAGGGCAGCTCAAAAAGGAGAAAAAGTGATTATTTTTGGCGATGCTGATTTAGACGGCATCGCTTCGGTTGTTGTATTACAGGAGCTTTTTGAGCTTTTGAATCCCTTATATAGTCAGAATAAAAATATTAAAGTTTATTTTCCAGACAGGGAAGAAGAGGGTCACGGGATTAGCAAAGAGATGTTAAATTCTTTTAAAAAAGAAGTTCCTGCTTTGTTTTTTGCGGTTGATTGTGGCATAGCCAATATTAAAGAAATCAAGCTCGCGAAAAAAATTGGTTTTGAAACAATAATTATAGACCATCATCCGCCATTGGAGAAAGTGGCTGAACCAGACCTTTTAGTTGACCCAAAACAGAAAGGAGAGACATATCCGTTTACTGATTTTGCTGCAGTAGGGCTTGTCTATAAAGTGGCTGAATGCGTTTTGGAAGAAACAAGCCATCCAGAATATGCGAAAGAAAAGTTATTAGAATTAACCGCTTTGGCAACTCTTTCTGACCAAATGCCGTTGAAAGAAGATAATCGCGAGTTAGTAGACAAAGGAATGAACGCTTTGTTGACTACCCAGAGACCGGGTCTTCTGGCATTGATTGAGCTTGGGGATGTTGATTTACAGACAGATATTGATATTTTCCAGAAAATTATTGCTCCACTCAATAGCGCGAAATTAAAGAACAATATTGCTGAAAGCTATTTGCTTTTAATAGAGGATTCTCCTAAAAAAGCGAAAATATTAGCACAGCGCTTGATTAGGCAGAATAAAGAAAAGAAAGCCCTAATCCAACAAACTCTCGCAGAGCTTATCCAGAAAATAGAAAGAGAAAAGAAAGAATCATTGATAATTTTTGAAATAAGCGATTATTGGCCAGCGCCAGCTCTTGGGGTGATTGCCTCAAAACTCCTTCATATTTATAAAAAGCCGGTATTTGTTTTCAAAAGAGGAGAGCAGGAGAGCGTTTGTTCAGCTAGATTACCATATGATTTAGACGGGGTTGATGCTCTGATAAAGTGTAAGAAATTACTCAAGACCTATGGCGGGCATGCCCCTGCTTGCGGATGCCGGGTGGAGAATAAAAATCTTTCCAAATTCGAAAAATGCTTGGAAGCATACTTCAAAAAACAAATTAAGCAAGAAAACAATGGATAAAATAATTATTTTCACAGACGGCGCTTCGCGCGGCAATCCAGGACCAGCTTCTATCGGTGTCTTAATAGCTGACTCGCATGGTGTTGCGCAAAAAGAATATTCTCAAACAATTGGCAAGGCAACTAATAACGAGGCAGAATATCAGGCAGTGATTTTTGCCTTAAAAAAAGTTAAAGCTCTTGTTGGCAAAGCAAAAATAAAAAATGCTGAAATTTTAATAAAATCCGACTCTGAACTGATGGTTTCTCAATTGTCGGGGAAATACAAAATAAAAGAGCCGAATATCCAAAAATTATTTATTCAGGCATGGAATTTAAAAATTGATTACAAAAAAGTGGATTTTCAGCTTGTCCCTCGGGAGCAAAATTCTTTGGCTGACAAATTGGCAAACCATGCCCTTGACGCAGAGTCCCAAAAACTATTTTAAATCATTTTGTTAGCTCTATAAGCATTATTAGTGTCCGTCCCTAATATTCTTCTAATATTTTTTGCATCATTTTATAGCGTTATGAAATTACGAGGCCGGGCCTCGTAATTTTCGTAAAACGTCGGAACCCACGCCAGCATTGGGGATTCTCGCAACCCGCCCAGGGCGGGTAATTTTTGGGGGAAAGTTATCCACAGCCATTCTTTGGTGATTCTTAGCTATTCTTAGTCATTTTTTTGTAATTCTTTCGATAGTTTCAATCAGAACAAAATCCGCTTAGTTTTGCCGAGATCGTTTCTCGGCAGATTTTCGGCAAGAAAGGATGGTGCGAACAGTTGACTTTTTGGGAGATTTTGATATAATAAGAATGCCAAGTAGTCAAAGCAATCGCTCTTTATTGACAATTTGTGTTAATAAGGGGAGGAAAGTCCGAACACCCAGTGGCTGTTTGCCAGCGACACAGGCAGCGGGTAACGCCCGTCGTCCGTGAGGATAGAGGTGCGAACAGTGACGTCCTGAGCTGAAAGGCGAAGGATACCCCTTTGGGGTAAGCCCTTGAGGAAACTCAAGGGGTGAAACGGCTAAATCCTTGCCCGGGTGCAAGAGCAAATAAAGTAGCTCGCATGACTCCGAGGGTAACCGAGGAGCTAGATAGATGATTGCTTAAAACAGAATTCGGCTTATTGCCTACTTGGCATATCACAAACAGCTCCCCGAAGGAGCTGTTTGTGTTTGTCTTTTATTTTTTATTAAATCAAAAAAAAGAAACCGCAAAGCGAAGAGAGACAATGTCTCTGTTCGCTTTGCGGGTCATAAGCATCAGGGACGCTACCCCCTGCGAAGAGATGTTTTCCCTCGGAGAGGAAGCTCAATCGCCATCTGCGGCAGATGCGCCTTGAGCAGTTTTTGGAGCTCTTCTGCTGTCCAGTGTTTTTCTCCGTTCAGATATAGGACAGGAGTCAGAATGCCATTGATTAGGCACTGGCCTGGATGCTCGGATGAAGCGAGCCACTCGTCGTGCAAAATCTCAAGGTCTCGTAGATACTCAAGCGGGATGGTCTTTTCTTCGCTCCTGCCGCGGAATGGCAATCTCTCATGGCAGACCTCTGCCGGAGTTCTCACATAGACCACAAGGTCAGGGTGAGCGCACCAGTTTTGGGAATTGATGAAATCCCACATCCTGCAGTAGATTTGCCATTCCCATTCCTTCATCAGCCCAGATTCATAGCAGTTCTTGGCAAAGACATTGCGGTCGCAGAAAATGGAGCGCTCAAGCACCATCATTTGATGATTGTCGCGCTTCAGTATTTCTGTCCATGTTTTTGCCCGAGTCGTGAACGCAGCGAGTTGGAAAGTGAATGCCCAGCGCTTCGGATTCTTATAGAACAGTTTCAGTAAGTTCACCACTTCCTTGCTGTCCGGAAGTTCGAAGTTTTGCCATTGGCCCACTGGCTCCTCAATAAACCCGAATTCCCCGCCTTGCAATAGTTCTTTCCCAAGAGTGCTCTTGGCTGCCGAGATATTTCCCTCAAACAGAATCATTTTCCTGCCCTCCATTTTCCATGCCTCCTTATTTGCTACATTATTTAAATCTTGGTTGTTAGAGTGCTGTTGCGACAAATGGCCAGATTGATACTTGTCATATTGTCATCCTACCAAAACCTTTTTCATAGTCAAGCAGACATCACAATTAAATTACGAGGCCGGGCCTCGTAATTTTCGTAAAATGTCGGAACCCATACCAGTATTGAGGATTCTCACAACCCGCCCGGGGCGGGTAATTTTTGAATCTCGCCGAGACTCGCCGAGAAACGATCTCGGCGGATTCTCGGCGGATATTTTACGGTAGAGTATTTGTAAAAAACGCGGAAAAATACTAATATTTAGATATATATTGTGAGAGATTATGGAATACCAGCGAAGAATTATGGAATACCAGCCGAATCAAGGAAAAGAGCTGATTATAAAAGTTGATGGAAAAAGTTTTGCCAGGATTCCTGTCAAAACGCATTTTATTACCAATCAAGATAATTTAGATGATATAATTAAGAAATACATTCTTGAAATAGCCCAACCATCTGATATAGTAATGTTTGGTCAAAAAGTCGTTGCAATTATACAAAACAGGATAGTTTATAAAAAAGATATTAAGTTGAGTTTTTGGGCAAAGTATTTATCAAAATTTGCTACTAAAAATCCAGCTGGTCCGGCAATGGGCGACCCGTATAAAATGCAAGTTGCAATCAATACAGCTGGTTTGCCAAGAATTTTGTTTGCCGGCGCAACAGGCGCAATAGCAAAATTATTCGGCATATCCGGAACTTTTTATCGGTTGGCAGGAAACCAAGTTAATCAGATAGATGGATTTTGCGATGATGCTTTCAATGATTATCTTGAAATGGGAGTCCTTGGTCTTAAAAATTGCGACAAGCTTTGTGATGAAATAAAAAAGAAATATAATTTTTCAGCAATAGTAGCTGACATCAATGACATAGGCGGAAACATTTTGGGCATGAGCAGTGATTTAAAAATAAAAGAAAAATTATTGCTCCAAATACTCAAAGACAATCCTTTGGGCCAAAAATCCCAATCAACGCCGATAGGGATTATCAGGGAAATAACAAATTAAACAGGCAAATCCGTAATGATAAAAAGAATTCTAAACTTAAAGTCCAGTAATATCACGATAGCTGCCCTTATCTTGTCCGCAGCCAGCTTAACGAGCGCTTTGCTCGGTTTTTTCAGGGACCGTTTATTAGCTGGAAGATTTGGAGCAGGGGATGAGCTTGATATTTATTACACTGCTTTTAGAATTCCTGATTTTGTGAACATGGTCTTGATTATGGGCGCAATATCCGCTGCGATTGTGCCGATTTTTACTCTTTACTGGTCAAAAGACAAAGAAGAAGCAAGAAAATTTCTGGCTAATTTATTGAACATAATGTTCACAGCTTTTGCTGCGGTCTCGTTGGTCTTGTTGATTTTTGCTCCACAACTGGTTTCTGTGATAGCGCCCGGATTCTCTGGAGCAAAAAAAGAAATGACCGTGCTCTTGACTCGGATAATGTTTTTAAGCCCGATAATTCTCGGAACCAGCAATGTCTTGAGCGGCATTCTCCATGTGTTTTCAAGGTTTTTAGTCACTGCTCTGGCGCCGATAATGTATAATCTTGGCATTATTTTCGGCATTTTATTTTTTGTCCCAAAAATCGGATTAGTCGGACTTGCTTGGGGGGTTGCGCTCGGCGCTTTTCTCCATCTGATGATTCAACTGCCGATATTTTTGCATTTGGGATTCAGGCCAATGAAAATTTTTGCCCCGATGAATGAGGGAATTAAAAAAGTTTTTTATTTAATGCTTCCGCGCTCCATTGGAATAGGAGTTTCCCAGATTAATTTTATGGTTATGACAGCTATTGGCTCTACTTTGGCAGCTGGCTCAATCGCTGTATTTAATTTAGCAAATAATTTGAGCAGAAGCTTTATCATCCTTTTGGCAGTTCCTTTTTCCACTGCTGCTTTTCCTGCTTTGGCAACTGTTTTTTCCGAAGGCAGAAAAGATGAATTTTTGAAGAAATTTTCTTTAAGTTTCCGCCTTCTACTCTTCCTTATTATCCCAGCCAGCGCATTTTTATTTATTCTAAGAGCGCAAGTAGTAAGAATTATTTTCGGAACAGGCCGTTTCAGCTGGGCTGATACCCGATTAACCGGAGCTTGCCTTGCTTTATTTTCCATAAGTTTGTTTGCTTACGGTTTAGGGCTTTTGCTTTCTCGCGCATTTTACGCAGCGCATAATACTAAGACCCCGACCTTGATAAGCGTGTCAACGGTCTTAGTAAATATTGTTTTGTGTTTTTCCTTTGTGTATGCTCTTCAAAATCAGGGCTGTTTTCATAACTTCATATCCAGCGCCTTGAAATTAAAAGGGTTGGGGGATATAAGTATTGTTGGTCTGCCTCTGGCATATTCTATTTCTGGAATTATCCAATTTGTTTTACTCTTCACTTTTTTGCATAAAAAAATTGGGAGCGTTAGAAAAAAAGAAATCATTCAGACCGCTAAAAAAACGATTATTGCGACCATCCCGGCTGTGGTGGCAACATATTTCTCTCTTCGATTTTTCGCCTTGTTTTTGAACACTGCTACTTTTGGGGGAATTTTTGCCCAGACAGCAGGAGCAGGAATAACAGGACTTTTAACATATCTTTTGATTTCGGTTTTAATAAAATCCGAAGAAACAAAATTATTGAAAAATTTTCTGAAACGCTATATTACGAAATATAAATTCCAAGAAATTATTGAAGAAAATTAACCATACTTAAAAAAGAATAGACGCTGAAAGGCGTTTTTCATTAGGCAAAATCAGGGTTTCTTGATAGAATTAAATATTGTTATGAATCAGAATATCCGCAATTTTGGAATTGTCGCGCACATAGACCACGGAAAATCAACATTGGCTGACAGGTTTTTGGAATTGACTCATACGATTGACCCGAAAAAAATGCAGCCCCAGTTTTTGGATATGATGGAATTGGAAAGAGAGAAAGGCATTACCATCAAGCTCCAGCCAGTGCGAATGGAATACAAGGGATATGTCTTAAATATGATTGACACGCCAGGCCATGTGGATTTTACTTACGAGGTTTCGCGCAGTTTGGCTGCAATAGAAGGGGTGATACTTTTGGTTGATGTATTAAAAGGTATTCAAGCCCAGACCCTGATGAATTTGGAATTAGCGAAAAAAGAAGGGCTTGTGATTATTCCTGTGATAAACAAAATTGATTTGATAGGCAATGACGAACAACGATTAGCAACAATAGTGGATGAAGTGGCTGAACTTTTAAAAATAGATAGACAAGAGATAATAACAATTTCAGCCAAGTCAGGTCTAAATGTTGAAAAAATATTAGAAGTGATTATTGAAAAAGTGCCTGCTCCGGAACTGAACACAGAAGCGCCATTAAGGGCTTTGATTTTTGATTTTCAATATGATTCTTTCAAAGGAGTTATTGCTCATTTCAGGGTAAGGGAAGGCATGATAAAAAAAGGAGACGAGATTTTTATGATTAATTCCGCGACCCGGGCGCAGGCAAAAGAAGTTGGTTTTTTTAAGCCCGAACGAATCCCTCAAGACCATTTACAAAGCGGGGAAATAGGATATGTTGCTTTGGGAATCAAAGAGCCGGACAAAGTAAAAATTGGAGACACAATCACGCTGTATAATGGCTGCGAAAAAGTTGAGCATCTACCAGGATACAAAGAGCCGAAAGCAGTGGTTTTTGTCGGTATATTTCCGGAAGATGCTGATGACTGGACAATATTAAGGGATGCTTTGATGAAATTGCGATTGAATGACCCGTCTTTGAGCTTTAAGCCAGAATCAAAATCAGCTCTTGGCAGGGGATTTTTATGCGGATTTTTAGGACTCTTGCACGCTGAAATCGTGATTGAACGGCTGAAGCGGGAATTCAATCTTGAATTAATGACCTCTGCGCCTTCTGTCTGTTATTTGCTTGAATTTGAAGGAGGCAAGGAAGAAATGGTTTGTTCAGTAATGGATTGGCCGGATGAATCAAGGATAAAGAAAACCAAAGAGCAGTTTTGTGATTTAAAAATTATTCTGCCTTTAAAATTTTTGGGAAATACTTTGGAATTACTTGAACGCCGTCAGCCAAACATCAATCATTTGAGTACTGATAAAATTCTTTTAACCTGTGAGATGCCGTTCAGAGAATTGATGGCAAACTTTTATGACAAACTGAAAAGTTCTACACAAGGATACGGGTCTATGGATTATCATTTCTTGGATTGGCGGGAGTCAGATTTGGTAAAGCTTGAAGTTTTAGTTTTAGGCAATCTTGAAGAAGCGCTTTCAACAGTTGTGCCAAGAGAAAAAGCGTTCCAAGAGGGCAGGGCAATAGTGGAAAAACTTAAAGGCATTTTTCCTTCTCAATTATTTCCAGTGCCATTGCAAGCGAAAATCGGCGGAAATATTATTGCCCGCGAAACTGTAAAGGCAAGGCGAAAAGATGTTACAGCTCCACTTTATGGCGGAGATGTGACTCGTAAGCGAAAACTTTTGGAAAAACAAAAGAAAGGAAAGAAAAGGCGACAAGGAAGAGCCAGTTTGAGAATTCCCCAAGCAGTGCTTTGGAAAATGTTTAGAACCGAATAAGCGAGTTGAAAAAAATGAATTTTAAGGGTATTATCTAAAAAGGGCTGATAATGATAAGCTCAATATCATACTCAAAGACACTACGACTGCTATTATTATCCAAATCCAGCGCACTAATTGTTTGCTTTTAACTTTATTCATATTACTTCTATGGTAGCAAAAAAAGGGAAATATACAAAGCATACAGGACAAGAAAAAGTTTTGATTGCTCTTCTGATAATATTAAATGTTCTGATTATGGGTTTTTTGGTATTCGGAAATCTCAAACTTTATTCCGAGAATAAAGAGGTGAGGGGACAGTATCTTGATTTGGACAAAGAGCTTCAATATCTGGAGACAAAGAATCAGGAATTGAAAGAGTTGTTTTCCTATGCCAACGAAGAGGACTATACAGAGGCAATGTTGAGGGAAAAAGGTTTGTACAAAAAAGAAGGGGAAGAGGTGATTGTGATAACAAGGGATAGCGCTCCGCAGATAGAACAAACGCAAGTGAGTGCTCAACAAACAAAAGGAAGCGCTTCAATTTGGCAGAAAATTCTTGATTTCTTTGGCAGCATTTTCGAGCGGGATTAGTTGAGCAACTCAATGCGAGAGTAGTTCAGTGGCAGAATGGTTCCTTCCCAAGGAACAGATGGGGGTTCGATTCCCCTCTCTCGCTCGGCAAGGGTTCCTTGTCCTCCGCAGCCCCGACGAAGTCGCAGGCGAAGGAGGGGATTCCCGTATCCCGCTCACACCGACTGCCAGCGTAGCTCAATGGTAGAGCAACGCACCCGTAACGCGTAGGTTGTCGGTTCAAATCCGACCGCTGGCTTGAATATCATATTTATTCATGAAAGAAGAATTTTCAATCAAAATACAAGACATACAAGATAAACTCCATCATCTGATGGACTGTCTTTGAATTTGAGAATAAGAAAAAAGAGTTAAAACAGCTTGAAAAAGAATTATCCAGTGTCTCTGATTGGAAGGGTCAGGAAAAATTAGTGGAAGCCAGTAAAAGATTATCCTATTTAAAACAAGAAGTCGGACAGCTTGAGAAATTTCAGAAAGAAACAAATGATTTGGCGGAATTAATGGACTTATCTTCCAAAGACCAGAAAATCGCAGAGGAGACCGGAAAAATGGCGGAAAAACTTTTCAAAGAACTTGAAATCAAAGAAAACGATGTGTTTCTTTCAGGACCATACGACCAAGGAAATGCCATTTTAGTCATCAATGCTGGCGCAGGAGGAAAAGACGCAGAGGACTGGGCAACAATTCTTTTGAGAATGTACGAAAGATATGCTGACAGAAAAGGATTCAAATATTCAGTCCTTTCCCGTAGTTTTGGAGAGCCAGGCCCTGAATCCAGAATAGGAACAAAAGAAGTAGTGCTGGAAATGAATGGCAAAAACGCATTTGGATTATTGAAAAGAGAAAGCGGGGTGCATCGTTTAGTAAGAATATCTCCGTTTTCCTCTAAGCAGTTAAGACATACTTCATTCGCTTCTTTGGAAGCAATGCCGGTCTTGGCAGAAGAAGCGACCAAAGAAATAGAAATTAAAGATGAGGATTTGAAGGTTGATACATATAGGGCATCAGGCCCGGGCGGACAATATGTGAATAAGCGGGAGTCAGCAATAAGAATCACGCATTTGCCAACAAAGATTGTGGTGAGCTGTCAGGTTGAGCGGACACAAGGAATGAACCGGAAAAAAGCAATGGAAATTTTGAAAATCAAGCTTTTGCAGAAAAAAGAACAGGAAGAAAAAACAAAAATGGAGAGAATAAAGGGCGCTTCAAAAAGCCCGGAATGGGGGAATCAAATCCGTTCGTATATATTTTATCCGTATAAAATGGTTAAAGACCATAGGACAAAAGTTGAGACCAGCAAACTTGAAGAGGTGATGGATGGCGATTTGGACCAATTTATTGAAGCCGAACTTCGTTTAACATAAAATAAAATGATTTTTTTTGAGAATATAAGCAAGATGTATAAGCCAGACACAGTGGCATTAAAAAATGTCAGTTTTCAAATTAGGGCAAATGGAAAAGAATTTGTTTCCATTGTGGGAAAATCCGGCGCAGGAAAGACAACTCTTATCAAATTGCTTTTGCGCGAAGAAGAGCCGACCAGTGGAAAGATAATTTATAGCGGGAAAAATATCTCGGAAATAAAGAATAAGGACTTATCGTCGTTTCGCCAAAAAATCGGGTGCGTGTTTCAGGATTATCGGCTTTTGCCCAATAAAACAGTTTTTGAAAATGTGGCTTATGCAATGGAAGTAATGGGAGCTACTGATTACGAAATTTTGAGAGATGTGCCACGGCTTTTGGAAATTGTGGGGTTGGAAGACAGAGCAAAACATTTTCCGCCCGGGCTTTCCGGAGGAGAGAAACAGCGCACAGCCATTGCAAGAGCTTTGGCTGTAAGGCCGGAATTGATTATTGCTGACGAGCCGACTGGCAATCTTGACCCGTATCATACGAGGGATATAATCAGTTTGCTTGAGAAAATATATGATTTGGGCACAACTGTGATTCTTTCTACTCATGACAAGGCGATAATAAACAGCTTGGGTCGGCGGGTGATTACTTTAGACAACGGCGAAATCATCCGTGATGAAGAAAAAGGCAGATTTATATTATAATAATATGTTTACATTTTTAAGAAGAGTAATCCGTTTTGGATGGCATAATTTTTGGAGAGCCGGGGGCTTAAATGTAGCCACTGTGTTTGTTTTAATTGTGACCATTACTTTAATTACAACCCTTTTCATTTCCGAGGGCGCTGTAAAACACATAATCACCCAGATAAAAGAAAAGATAGACATCAGCGTCTATATGACGCCTGAAACAAGCGACGAAGAAATGGTAATGATAAAAGATAGATTGGCTGAAATGCCGGAAGTTCAGGCAGTGAGCATTGTTTCCAAAGAAGATGCTTTGGAACAATTCAGAGATAGGCACAAGAACGACCCGGTCTTGCTGGATTCTTTGGATATTGTCGGAACCAATCCTTTTTACGCTTCGTTGAATATAAGGGCAAATGACCCGGAACAATACGCAGCCATATTAGAAATTTTAAACAGCTCTTCTCTTGATGATGTTATTTACAAAGTGGATTATGTGGAGAAAAAAACAGTTATAGAAAAACTCACCAGTTTTATAACCAATGTTAACACAGGAGGACTTTTGTTGGCATTGGCTCTTGGAGTAGTGGCTGTTCTGGTGGCTTTTAATACAATCAGGGTGGCGATTTACGACGCGAGCAAGGAAATCTCCATTATGCGCTTAGTCGGCGCCCCAAATCGTTTTATAAGAGGTCCATTTATTGTGCAGGGCATGATTGCCGGAGCTATTGCTGCCTTGGCATCATTCTTTATCCTGCTTTTGGTCAGCTATTTTCTCGCTCCCAAGCTCGATGCGATGACCAATGGCTTCAATGTATTCTCGTGGTTCAAGGCGCGGGCATTTAGTTTATTCTTCGCTCAACTTGCAAGCGGAATTGCGCTGGGAGTAATCTCCAGCTTGATTGCCATTAGAAAATATTTGACAGCCTAACCCACCGCCAGTAGGATACATCAAACAGAGATTATATACAACAGCACGGCAGAGCACAGCATTGGGCACTTACACTGCAAAGTACTGCGGGATCGTCTAACGGTAGGACACGGCCCTCTGGAGGCCGCTATCTTGGTTCGAATCCAAGCCCCGCAATATGCCTACCCTCGGTTGCTACAATGGAGACGCATAAAAGATCAGAGTTGACGCCATTTATATAACACCATCTATATAATCAGCTTTAATCTATGCTAAAGGATTATTTTGGCAGAAAACAATTTTTTAGATTTACAGGTTCTCCAGAGAATTGGATTACGGCAATCAAGCATATGACTTGGGGGCTTGAAGAAAAGCATCTGTCTACTTGGCAGAAGATAATGCCAGGGGATTTGTTTTTAATGCATTCTATGTCTACTAATACGCTTTTGAAGAATGCCAGGCCGGCTATTATAGGATTTGGCGTGGTGGGAGATGTGGGCAAGATAAGGAAAAAAGAATTTTTATGGATAGAAGAAAGAGAGAAAGCTATCAATAAGTGGCCCCTACTTGTTCCTTTCTCGGAGATTTATCTTTTTAGTCCATTTTTTTTGTCCCAAGATTTACCCGATGTAACAATTAATAATTTAAAACAGATAGAGGGATTTGTGGCGCAGTTACTTGCAAAAGCGGTTCCCCTTAAACAAGTTCCTGGCTTTCCAGTTATGGGTTCGTTTTCCGGCGTTAGAGATGATATTGTTGAACAAATTCTTGCTTGTTCTAATAATCTTTTTATAATTGGATCTTCACGGAAAGAGAGCGAAATATATGCACAATCTCCCTTTTTAGAATTTGAAAAAAAAGAGGATGTTTTCAGATACGGAACCAGTTTGTTCATTTTGAAAGATATAAAAAATAAAGTAATAAACCACATGGAAGCAGAATCTATATATGTTCGCGACAACATACTTCTCGAAAGAGCTAATCAAGCTCACCAGAATACCATAGAAAGACTTAGAAATTTATTTAAAAGTAAAGGTTACAGAATTTATTGCAACCAACGCATTGATTTATTTGCTACGAATCCCGAAAGATCTTATTTGTTCGAAGTTAAAAGTTTTAAAAATAAAAATTTTATTAGTCAATCAAGAAAAGGCATTGTGCAACTTTTTGAATATGAATATTTTGAAGTAAAAAAGTTCTATGAAGAGAATAAACTTAAAGAGCTTCCTGCTTTCAAAAACCTAACTTTTTCAGAAGAGCCACGAAATCCTAATTATATTAAATTTATAAATTCTTTGAAACTAGGAGTATCGTGCTTTGACGGTGATCGCTTGAAGACAATCGGGAAAATGGTTGGTCTAGACCAAATTTAAAATCAAAAGAATGGGAAAATGAAAAAAATGGTATTAGGTCTGGTTTTTGAAAACATTTTGAAAACATTTTGAATAATGGGGGAGAGGGCGTGTTGCGCAGTTGAGAAGTCCAAAAAATCGCTTTTTGAGCGATTTTTTGGTATTATGGAATAATTAAAATAAATAATATGGTTAAAAATATTAATGATTTAACAAAAAGAATAATTGCTTTCCGCGATGCACGGGATTGGAAACAATTTCACAAGCCAAAAGACTTGGCTGTTTCTTTGTCTATCGAAGCATCTGAAGTTTTGGAACATTTTCAATGGAAGAGTGAATCTGAGATTAATGAATATGTAAAAACAAATAAAGAGGAAATTGCAGAAGAACTTGCTGACGTGTTGAATTATCTTCTTATCATGGCACATGACTTAGGAATAGATATTGTTGCGGCTGAAGAGAAAAAGGTTACAAAGAATGAAAGAAAATATCCAGTTGAAAAAACTAAGGGTAGCCATACTAAATATAATAAACTTTAATTATGGCAGTTATTTATTCATCTACAAAAAATGAGTTCATGGCAGATGTTGATATTGCCACAACAGTAGAGGTGTCATTTGTTAGAGAGGTTGGTTATCGACCAGCGCCTGCCCAAATTAGTGCATTTAGAAATTCATTACCATACATGAGAAGGGTTATGGAAGTTTCTGAGATACCCGGTGATGTAGGTATCGCTATAGAATATAAAATTCCTTCTACTTCTAAAAGGATTGATTTTATTATCACTGGAAAAAACGAAGATAATAAGCCAGTGCTAGTTTTGATTGAATTAAAACAGTGGAGTAAGAGCATTTCTGTTACTAATATGGACGGTATTGTAAATACCGAATTTTATGGCGATGTTGAGCATCCATCATACCAGGCTTGGTCTTACGCGACTCTTCTCGAAGATTATAATAGCGAAGTTCAAGAAAAACATATTTTTATTGAGCCATGTGCTTACCTCCATAATTATCAAGAGGACAATGTTATTAAAAATGATTTTTATAAAGAATATACAAAGAAAGCACCAGTATTTTTTAAGTCAGATTGCGAGAAACTTCAAAACTTTATAAAGAAATTCGTTAAATATGGTGATAATAAGGAATCTTTATATTCAATCGAAAATGGAAAAATAAGACCATCCAAGGCGTTAGCAGATAGTCTGGCTGCAATGTTGAAAAAAAATAAAAAAGAATTTATTTTAATAGACGATCAGAAAATTGTTTATGAGAAAGCATTGCAGCTCGCCAAGCTATCAACCAGCTACAATAAAAATGTTTTAATAGTTCGTGGTGGTCCTGGTACCGGCAAATCGGTTGTTGCAATTAATTTGCTTTCTGAATTAATAAATAAAAAAACTGAAAATAATGTGAGTTATGTTACTAAAAATGCAGCACCGAGAAGAGTATTCCAAGTAAAATTATCTGGCGTATTCACTCACACAAGGATTTCAAATTTGTTTAGGTCGTCAGATTCTTTTCTGGATCTCGAACCTAATATATTTGATACTCTAATAATAGATGAAGCACATAGGATTACGAAACAGGGCGGTTTTATGGGCAATTTAGGCGAAAATCAAATCATGGAGCTAATTAAGGCAACAAAATTTAGTATATTTTTTATCGATGAAGATCAAAGAGTGACGCTGAAAGACATAGGAAGAGAATCTGAAATTTCGAATTGGGCTAAAAAATTAGGCGCGAATGTAAACTTTATGGAGCTCGCTTCTCAGTTTAGATGTAGTGGTGACGATGGCTATTTGCCATGGTTAGATAATCTATTGCAAATTAAAGAAACCGCCAATGAGACATTAGAAGGTATTGATTATGATTTTAAAATATTTGATGACGTGAGATCACTACACAATGAAATTATCATCAGGAATAAACATAACAATAAATCTAGAATAGTTGCGGGCTATTGTTGGAAGTGGATTAGTAAAAGAGATCCAGGATTAAAAGATATAGTCATTGGTGATTACCAAGCTACTTGGAATTTAACAGAACATGGACAAGCTTGGCTAGTCCATCCTGAATCTGTTACTGAAGTTGGTTGTATCCATACATGTCAAGGACTAGACCTTGATTATGTAGGGGTAATTATAGGAGCTGATTTTATTATAAGAGAGGGAAAAGTAGTAACAGATCCGACAAAACGGGCAATAACTGATAGATCTTTAAGGGGATTGAATGGATTAATTAAAGAAAGTCCGATCAAAGCAGGTAGGATAGCTGATAGTATAATAAAAAATACCTACAGAACACTAATGACCAGAGGGATGAATGGTTGTTATATTTATTGTGTTGATCCAGAAACGCAACAATATTTTAAGGACAGATTATCAGAAAATTCAAATAAAAATATAAGGTATGGTTCGAGCTCTGGCGAATCAATCAGTTTAGATAAGTGATAAATTTTATGGTAAGCACAGATGGCTCAAAATATAAAAGTGCTGGACATAGAAAAAGACTCAGAGAGAGATTTTTACAATCTGGGCTGAATGGTTTTGCAGATTATGAAGTAATAGAATTATTGTTGACCCTCAATACGCCTCGTAAAGACTGCAAGCCCATGGCTAAAGAAGCTATTAAAAAATTCAATGGTATAGTCGGAGTGCTTGATGCGTCAATTGATGAACTTATGCAAATTGATGGGATTGGTCCATCAAATGCGATTGGCGTTAATCTCTTCCAAAATATTTTGGAAATATATGCAAAAGAAAAAATTAATTTAAAGAAAGAGTTAAACACGCCCCAGATGTTGTTTGAATTTCTTAAGGAGAAGATAGGCAAGGAAAAAAAGGAGCATTTTGCAATTTTGTTCTTTGATACAAGAAATAAGCTAATAGTTAATAATGTATCCGTTGGGTCTCTGAACGCAAGTATTGTCCATCCACGAGAGGTGTTTAATGATGCAGTATTAAAGAATGCGTCTTATGTTGTCATAGCGCATAATCATCCATCAGGAGATCCTACGCCATCAGAAGAGGACATTTTTACGACAAAGAGACTGGTTGAGGCGGGTAGGATTTTAGGCATATCAGTGAGCGATCATATGATAGTTGCTAGAAATAATTATTACAGTTTTGCTGAAAAAGGTAATTTATAGATTTTTTAAAAAAAGCAAGCTAAAACAAAAATGGTGACAAAAATGGTGTCAGGTCTGGTTTTTAATACTATTTTTTAAGATAACAAATTGAGCCAAAGCGAAAAGACAATGGAAAACCAGGGTTGACACCATTTTATTACCATTTTATTATTTTGTTTATGAAAAGTCTCAAAAAGACTTAGAAGAAGCCAATAAATTAGGAAAAAAAGAGATAAAAAGGCTACAAAAGGATTTTATAAAAGGATAATATAGGATAAAATTAAT